>JAODMV010000390.1 GCA_025464875.1 Arthrobacter sp.
GTCCGTTCCGAGCACTGGGGACCCACCGTTTTCCACTCCGACGACCTGGGCGAGACGTGGAGCGAACCCGAGCAGGGGGCCATCCGCTTCCCCGAAGGCACCGACGCGGCGCTGGAGCGTGTCTGGCAGATCCACCCCGACTCCGCTTCCCGTCCGGGCGTGGTGTGGGCCGGGTGCGAACCGATCTCCCTGTGGAAATCGACCGACGGTGGTGAGCATTTCGAGCTCAACCGGGGACTCTGGGACCACCCGCACCGCGGCGATTGGGGCGCCGGTTACGGGGGCGCGGCGGCCCACTCGATCGTCGTCGATCCGACGGGCGAGAAGATGCACGTCGCCATGAGCACCGGCGGGGTGTACCGCTCGCTGGACGGCGGCGGCTCCTGGGAGCCCCGCAACAACGGGATCTCCGCCTACTTCATGCCCGATCCCAACCCGGAATTCGGCCAGTGCGTCCACAAGATCGCCGCCGACGCCGCCGTCGACGGCCGCCTGTATGCGCAGAACCATCACGGCGTCTACCGCAGCGATGATGACGCGGAGACCTGGGAGTCGATCGCCGAGGGGCTGCCGGCCGATTTCGGCTTCGTCATGCTGACGCATCCGAGCCGGGCAGGCACCGCCTGGGTGATCCCGCTGAAGGCCGACGGCGAACGGATCCCGCCGGACGGCAAGCTGGCCGTGCACCGGACCGACGACGCCGGCGGGAACTGGAAGCGGCTGAGCGCTGGCCTGCCCGAAGCCGAGTACAACTCCGTGCTCCGCGATGCCGCCTGCGCCGATTCGGCGGAGCCGGCCGGCGTCTACTTCGGGACCCGTGGCGGCAGCGTGTACGCCAGCGCCGATGAGGGCGAACACTTCACGGAGCTGGCCTCCCACCTGCCGGATGTGCTGTGCGTGCGGGCTGCGGCCGTTTCCCCCGCACTGCTGGCCGGCGCTTCCCTGAGCGCATGAGTCCCGCCCCGGCAGCTGAGATCAGCGTGGTACTGCCGAGCGTCCTCCATCCGCTCGCCGGCGGGCAGTCGATGCTGACTGCGCCCGCCGACGGGGAGGTGACGGTGGAGTGGCTGCTGGACACGGTGACCGGGGAGTACCCGGCCCTCTCGAGGCGGTTGCGGGACGAGACCGGCGCGATCCGGCGCTACGTGAACATATACGTCAACGGGAATGAGATCCGGCGGCTGCAGGGCCTGGCGACCCGCGTTGCGCCGGGCCAGGAGGTCCTCGTCATCCAGTCAGTGGCCGGCGGCTGATGCTTCAGGCCACCCGCCAGAGGGTGCACTCGTCCGCATTGATGGCCCTGCGGAGGCCGGAGTGGCGGTCCATGACCCAGACCACGCCGATCCCCGGGGCTGTTTCCTGGACTCTGCCACGGCGGACGACGACATCGTCGTAGTTCGGCCCCACACTCATGCGGGCCTCGACCTCATCGCCGCGGTGCAGCTGGTCCAGTGCCCGGACGCGGGTGACATGGGGATTCGAATTCTTCAACATGGCGGGCCTCCCGAACTGGAGCTGGTGCCTGCTCTTGCCGGCAATTCCAGTTTGCCGCGCCCATGTTGCGGCCGCGTTTCGCGTCGGTTAGCGGCGCGTAAGCTTTCCGGTCCGCTCGTGTTACCGCCGTCAGGGGATGCGGCGGTCTTCCGGATGCTGGATACGAAACCACCGGTGACCGTAGCGGTCCAGCTCCAGCTCAAAGCCGCCGTCGTCGTCGAGCCGGACGTCCTGCCCCGTCAAAAGGTCGGAAAGGACGGCGCCCGCGAAGGTGCGTCCCGGCTCGTCCGGCGGGCTCACATTCGCGGCCGCCGCGGCCGGTTCCGCCCCGAAGTTGTGCGCCAGGACCAGGGTGCAGCCGGCCCAGGTGCAGCGGTGCAGAAGGACCTTTGGGGACGGGTGCTTGAGGAGTTCGAACCGTCCCCAGCCGAGTTCGGGGCTCTCGCGGTAGCGCTGGATCAAGGTGGCGAAGAAGTTCCACAGTGAGTCCGGGTCCCGTTTGGCGGCGGCGGCGTTGATGTTCTTCGGCCCGAAGTGGCCCTCTACCAGGGGAGCCACCAGGCGGTCTGCCGGGGCGGTGGAGAAGCCGCCGTTCTCGGCGTCGTTCCACTGCATGGGGGAGCGCACCGCGGAGCGGCCCTTCTGCCCCAGGTCCTCGCCCATCCCGATTTCCTCGCCGTAGAAGAGGACCGGTGTGCCGGGGAGGGAAAACAGAAGCGAATAGACCATGCGGATCCGGGCCGGGTCGCCGTTGAGCATGGAGGGCAGCCGGCGCCGCAGCCCGCGGCCGTACATCTGCATGTCCTCCTCAGGCCCGAACGCGGCGAAGACCTCTTCGCGCTCGGCGTCGCTGAGCTTGTCCAGCGTGAGCTCGTCGTGGTTCCGGACGAACATGGCCCACTGGTTGTCCGGATGGAGCTGCGGCCGGCTGCTGAGGATCTTGGCCAGGGGGCGGGCATCCTCCCGGGCCAGGGACAGGTACATGTTCTGCATGGACAGGAAGTCGAACTGCATGTTCAGCTCGTTGCCCTCCGCCCCGCCGAAGTATTTGAGCTGTTCCTTGTACGGGAGGTTGACCTCGCCCAGCAGCACCGCGCTGCCGTTGCGCCGGTTCAGGAAACTGCGCAAGGCGCTGAGGTAGTCGTGCGGGTCGGTCTTGGCCGCCTCGTCCTGCGGCTCGCCGCGGAGTTCGAGGAAGAACGGCACGGCGTCCAACCGGAATCCGTCCAAACCCATCTGCAGCCAGAAGCCCATGGACTTGGCGATCTCGTCCCGCACCTTTGGATTCGCCACGTTCAGGTCCGGCTGATGCGTGGCGAACATGTGCAGGTACCACTCGCCGGTGGCCTTGTCCTGGGTCCAGATGGAGGTTTCTTCGCCGGGGAAAACCACCTCATCCGAGGTGTCCGGAGGCGTGTCGGCACGCCAGACGTAGTAGTCGCGGTAGGGGTTGTCCACGGATTTCCGGGCTTCGACAAACCAGGGGTGCCGGTCCGAGGTGTGGTTGATGACAAAGTCGGCGATGACCCGCATGCCCCGGTCCTTGGCGGTCCGGATGAACTCCACGACGTCCCCCGGGGTGCCGAGCCGGGGATCGACGGAATAGAAATCGGTGACGTCATAGCCGTCGTCGCGGTCCGGGGAGGGATAGAACGGCATGAGCCAGATGCAGGTGACCCCCAGTGCCGCCAGGTAATCGACGCGCTGGATCAGCCCGCCGAAATCACCGGTGCCGTCGCCATCACTGTCAAAAAACGTTTCCGGATCCAAGCAGTAGATCACGGCGTTCTTCCACCAGAGATCTGAGGTTTCTGCGATTCTCACGCGGACACCTCCTGTTGCGGCCGGCCGCCGCCGTCCGGCTGGCGCAGCTGCGGGAGGACATGCTCCGCGAAGGCGCCGATGAACGGCGCCTGCTTCTGCCCGACGAAATGCAGGTAGAGCTCCTCGAAGCCGAGCTCCAGGTACTCGGCGAGCCACTGCGCGTGCTGCCCGGGGTCCGCGGCGACGTTGACGACCTTGCGCACCTGCTCCTCGCCCACCTCGCTGCTGACAGCGTCGAAATGCGCCGCCGTCGGGAGGTCCCAAGGGATCGGCGGCGGAAAAACGTTCGTGCGCCACTGGTCCAAGGCGACGGCGACGGCGTCGGCCTCCGTCTCCGCCCAGGACAGGTGCACCTGCAGGACGGCCTTGCCCCGGCCTCCGGCGTCGCGGTAGGCGGCGAGCATCTCCTTCAGCTTCGCGTGGGGCTGGTTCACGGTGACCAGTCCGTCCGCCCAGGCCGCGGAGCGGCGTGCGGTCTCCACGCTGACGGCGGGTGCGATCAGGGGCGGCTTGATCTCCGGGACATCCCAGAGCCTGGCCTGCTGGACCTTGACCAGGCCGTCCCGGGTGACTTCCTTGCCGGCGTGGAGGTCGCGGATGAGCTGCACGGCTTCCTCGAGGCGCTGCTGCCGCACCGCCTTGGCCGGCCACGCCTCGCCGGTGATGTGCTCGTTCATGTACTCCCCGCTGCCCGGCGCCATCCAGAACCTGCCGGGGAACATGTCCGCCAGGGTGGCCGAGGCGTGCGCGATGATCGCCGGGTGGTAGCGCTGACCGGGAGCCGTGACCACGCCGAAGCGGAGGCCGGTGGTGGCCAGCGCCGCCCCCAGCCAGGACCAGGCGAAGCCGGAGTGGCCCTGCCGGGCGGACCACGGCTCAATATGGTCCGAGCACATGGCGGCGTCGAAGCCCGCCTGCTCGGCGAACCGGACGTCCTTGAGGAGCTGGCCGGGACTGATCTGTTCGTGCGAGGCGTGGAACCCGATGGTAGGCATCGTTAATGTCTACCCTCGGCGCGGCG
>JAODMV010000014.1 GCA_025464875.1 Arthrobacter sp.
CGGCGGCTGAACGCGCTGCGCCGGTCCGTGAAGACCAGCGTGGATGACGAACTCTCGCTGCTCATCGCCGCAGGGGCGAACCCCGTGGGCGACGTGCAGATCGTGGGGCACGGCGAAAAGCTGGACCCGGACGAGCACGCCGTGCAGCTGGATCCGAAGACGCCGCTGGATTTTGATGCGCTGCTGGGGGACTCGGGGCTGATCGATCCGGTGGCGCTCGCCGGAGTGCAGGACAAGCTGTCCGCCGGGATGATCTCCATGCCGGTGGCAAGTGCGGGCCGGCGGTTCATCCTCAAGCTCAACGCCCCCGAGTTTCCGCATGTGGTGGAGAACGAGTTCGCGATGTTCCGCTATGCGGCCAGGCTGCGGATCCCGCACAGCCGGGTGCGGCTGGTCCGCGACGTCGCGGACCGGCCGGGGCTGCTGGTGGAGCGGTTCGACCGGGTGCCGCTGGCGGGCGGGGCGCCGGACGAGGTGCAGCGTCTCGCCGTCGAGGACGGGGCGCAGGTCCTGGGACTGTACCCGGCGGACAAGTACAACGTGGGGTACGGCCAGGTGTGCCGGGCGCTGGCGGAGTACTGCGCGGCGCCACTGCCGGCGCTGCGGAACCTGGCGATCCAGGCGGCATTCGCGTGGCTGAGCGGCAACGGGGATCTGCATGCGAAGAACGTGTCCATGGTGCAGCAGCCGTCGGGGGAGTGGTCGATCGCCCCGGTGTACGACATCCCCTCCACCGTGGTCTACGGGGACAAGACGCTCGCCCTTCCGCTGGACGGCAAGCGCTCGGGGATCTCGCGGCGGCATTTCCTGGGCTGGGCGACCGGGCTGGGACTGCCGGAACGCGCCGCGGTCCAGGCGCTGGAACTAGGGCTCAAGGCGGCCGGCCCGCTGCTGGCGGACCTGGAGGCGGGCACCGCCTTTGCGTCCACGGACGACGACGGCGCCTCGCCGTTCTCGCCGATGGTCACGAGGGACTGGGTCAAGGAGCTCAAGCACCGGCGGCGGCTGCTGGAGGGGTGAGGCCGGGCGCGTCGGCGCGGCCGGCGCCGGGCGCTGGTTGCTACTTCAGAGGTGCTGGATGCCGGCCCGCTGCATCGCGTCCTTGTAGACCTCGACGTTCTTGGCGAGGAGCTCTTCCTGCTTGGCCGCCGAGACGGCGAAGGCGCGGCCGCCCAGGGCGGTGGCCTTGTAGATCTTCACGCCGCGGTTCTTCAGCGAGGAGTGGTATGTCTTCTCGAAGAGGGTCAGGAAGGCGTGGGCGTCGGCGCCGTGGGCGATGACGGCCGAGACGCGCTTGTTGATCTTCAGGAACTGGCGGAAGGGCCGCAGGCCGTCCGTCTTTTCCTGGACGTTGAGCGCCGAGGGGAGTTCCGGGTCGCGGACCCAGGGGTAGGCGTGCCACGGCATCACGTAGCGGGGGTCAAGCTCGGCGGCCTCGTAGATGGACGTCGCGCGGCGGGCCGCTTCGTCGTCGTTGAAGTGGGAGACGAATCCCGATTCGGTGCCCTTGCCCGGGCTGATGTGGAGGCTGATGATCCGGCACTCGTCCTCGTCATGGACGGGGTCGATGTAGGGGACGACCGACCCCGGCTTCTTCTCCATCAGTTCCTCGCACAGCTGCGTCACGGCAGCGATGTTCGGTTCCTGCAGCAGGGTCTTCTTTTCGTCCCAGTCAATCGTCACGATTTCTCCCTCAGCACACGGCGTCCAGAATCAGGCGTCTGGCACCACTCTACGCGTTCGGGTGGGGCGCTGTTTTTGAAGGGGCGCCGGCTGGCTTCGCGGGCGTGCAGCCGGCTACGGAAGAAACTGCGGCTGCGGTGCCGGTTCCCTAGCCACGGGCGATGACGGGGAGTAGCGTTAACAATGCCAGCAGGCACCATCGGATGTTCGTTGGGCTGTACGGGTCGCTTAGGCGCCGGGCCATCTCCAAGCGAGTATCGCGAAGGTGCCTGCGGTTTGTTTGGGGCGACTTTCGGGCCGTTCCCGCCCACAGGTCGTCGGCTGACATTACGCGCGACGCCGGGTTCGTGCCGCGGTTGTAGTGGCTGAAGAATCCTATCCTTCCCGCGGTCTGGAGGGCTGCGGTGGGGTCGGTTGTTGTGGGCTGCCACGTGGTCGGCTCGGGCGCGCCGAGCTTCCAGATCCCGTCGCTGCCCTGCAGCGGCACGAGCCGGGCCGCCATTTTCTGCAACATCGAGCGGTATTCGGCGCGCTGTCATGCAGAGCTCCTGGGAACATCTCGCCGACGAGATATTGTTCAAGCCGCTCGACATGGCCGACACCAGCTACCGCCACGCGGACTACCAAGAGCCGCCGAACAGGGCGCTCATCCACGTGCCGGCGGGGAACAGGACCTGGGTGGCCAAATACAACCGCGACGCCGATCCGGAGGCCCCGGCCGGCGATGCCAGCTCTTCGGTCCGGGACCTTGCCCGCTGGCTGCGGTTGCAGCTCGCCAAGGGCAGCTATGACGGCCCAGCTTTGAATCCATCGGGGAGAACAGCAACGGACTGGCCGGGCAATCTTCACACCCGGCGCCGGAGCTTCCGTATCAATCTCTGCGGCACGGCAACCAGCGTCCGGCTCGACTTCTACGACGAGACCGGGCTGGGCACCTTCACCCGGGGCTGAGCGCCGGGGTACTTCCGTAAACTTCAAGAGAACCGCCGCCCCGCGCCCCGAACCGAGGAACCCATTGCCGATCAACAAACAAACGCTCAAGGAAGACGGGTTTACCGGATTCAGGACGTTCGCCGCTCTCGAAATCAACCGGATCCCGCAGAAGCCCGGGATCTTCGCGGTGTTGCCGCCCGAGGGATTTAAGCCGCAGTTCCTGGCGAAGAGCACGGCCGGAATCTTCAAGAAAAAGGACCCCTCCCTTAGGGAGGCCGCTCTGGCCACCGAATGGGTCGAGGGCGCGGAGGTCCTCTACCTCGGGAAGGCCGGCCCGGGAAGCAAGGGCAACCGGGGACTGCGCCGGCAGATTCAGGAGTTCGTCGACTTCGGGAAGGGAAAGCCCCCGGGCCATTGGGACGGACGGCTGATCTGGCAGCTGGCGGACGCCAAATCCCTTGTCATCGCCTGGAAGGAGCTGCCCGCAGAGGAGCTGAACCAAGCGGAGGCCAAGTACCACGCCGAATTCCGGGAACTCCACGGCCGGCTGCCGTTCGCCAACCTGGTCCACGCCCGCGCGAAAGGCGTCTAGACGCCGCCGAAGGTGAGTTGCCCCGCCACCATCGTGGCGGCCACCGGCATGCTTGCGAAGACCGCATCTGCGACAGCAAGGGGATCGCCGTCGAGCACCCCGATGTCCGCCGGTTCCCCGGTCTCAGGCATGGCGGTAGCGCCGCGGGACTGAAGCATGGGAACAGGCTATGGGAGGGAGGGCTCAGCAGCAATCAGGCGACGAGACTCACGAATAGTGCTCGCGAAATGGGGTGCGTGCCTCATTTGGAAAATGCTCGCGAAACGGGTCCGGCTCCGGGTGCTGTTGGGACCATGATGGATGGGCCAGGGGTTGTCGTTGTCAGCGCGCAGGGAGATCACCAAGCAGTCCGCACGGGAGTATGCGCGGGCGACGAAGAAGG
The DNA here is from genome assembly GCA_025464875.1 of Arthrobacter sp. Lineage (GTDB taxonomy): Bacteria > Actinomycetota > Actinomycetes > Actinomycetales > Micrococcaceae > Arthrobacter. The sequence continues at coordinate 3,591 of JAODMV010000014.1, forward strand.
ACAAGGGACGGATCCTGGATGATCTGGTCGGTGTCACGGGCTGGTCGCGGGCCAATGCCCGCCGGGCACTGTCGACGGCACTCAAGCGCCGGACTCCGGTCCGGAAGGCCAAGCGCAGGCCCCGGCCGCGGACCTACGGATATGACACGCTGACGGCGCTGATCAGGGTCTGGCGGCTGGCCGGGATGCCGTCGGGCAAGTACCTGGCGGCGACGATGGATCTGTGGCTGCCGAAGCTGGAGACCTTCGGGGAACTTCGGGATGTCCGGTTCAGCCCGGAGGTCCGGGAGCAGCTGATGGCGGTGTCCGGGGCGACCATCGACCGGTTGCTGCGGCCCACCCGGGCGGGGATGGCGCCGAAGGGATTGTCCGCCACGAAGGCCGGCAGCGAACTCCGATCGACCATCGCGGTGCGCCGGGCCGGACAGGAACACGAGCAGGTTCCGGGGTTCATTGAGGCGGATCTGGTCGCGCACTGCGGCCCGGCCCTGGTGGGTGAATTTGCCCGAACGCTCACGGCCACCGATGTGTTCACCGGCTGGACGGAGAACGTCGCGATCCGCAACAGCGCCTATAAATGGATTCTCGGGGCGATGGAGACCGTGGCCGGCCGCCTGCCGTTCCCGCTCACGGGTCTGGATACCGATAACGGCGGGGAGTTCACCAATTACGCCCTGGCCGGCTGGGCCACCGAACGGAATATCTACTTCACCCGCGTCTCGTGGGTCGATGATGAGTGGCACCATCATTGGGCGTGGATCCCCGCCGGCAATGTCCGACGCGTCACCGACTCCGAATGGGACATCGAGGAGTACCGGCGCTGCCCAGAGAAGCTGCGCTGGATCCGGTGGGGCAACCGACTCCCGGGATTCCTGCCGGTATGAAACCACCTCGCTAGTCCTGCCCCTTCACGGGGTGGGGGCCTCTTGTCATTAACGAATTGGGGCTGCGGGGCCGTGTCGATCGGCCAGGACCAGAGCGAGTCTGTGAGGCGCTGGGCGGCTTCTATATATTCATCTCGTCCAGTACGCCCATCAGGAGCAGGAGAGTCGCCGCCGTGTGCCCTGGGTCGTGAACACAGACAGCCGTCCTAGTGGACGGAGGCACCCTTTCCGGGTGTCCATATGATGCGTCCGCCCTGGTAGTCTTGGGCCACCGCGCCCGCGCCGAGCGGGTATTCCCTGGAAGTGGGGTACCCGAGCTGACCGTTTTCGGCTCCGTTCAGGAGCCAGGTGGTGCGGATGCCGCCCATGGACACCTGGGATCCGCTCACCGGGGACCAAACGATCGCTCCACCCTGGTAATACTGGATGACTCCACCGTTGCGCAGCCCAGTGGTTTCCTTGCTGGTGGGGTACCCGAGCTGACCGTTTTCGGCTCCGTTCAGGAGCCAGGTGGTGCGGATCCCGCCCATGGACAGATGCGCTCCCGTTTCCGGGGACCAGATAATCGCACCACCCTGGTAGAGCTGGTAGCAGCCACCGGCGCCCAGACCACAGACCATCACAGCGGCAGCCGGACCGATTCCGGGAGATGCGGCTGCCGCTGCCGTGATCGCGCTGGCGGCCTCAGTCGACGCACCGTCCGAAAACAGCAAACGGTTCGGTGTGCCCGAAGTGGTAGCCAAAACCGTGCCAGTGGTGGCCTTGGCGAGCAGATCAGTCGCGACGGCGGAAGGTGCCAGCTGCGTGTTTAGGGACAGCTGGGCTGCAGCTGCGCCTGCGACATGTGGAGCTGCCATGGAAGTTCCGCTCATGACGGCGGTTGCTGTGGTCGACGCGATTGCGGCGGACGTGATCCCCACACCCGGTGCATAAAGGTCGACGCAGGCGCCGAAGTTGGAGAAGGATGCCTGCCGGTCGGACGAGTCGCTCGCGGCGACGGTGATCACCTCCGGGACCCGTGCCGGGGAACGGTTGCAGGCGTCGGCGGAGGAGTTGCCGGCCGCGACGACCGCGGTGATGCCGTCATTGATGAGACTCTGGACAGCGGCGTCCAACATAGCACTGGGCGGCGCGCCGATGCTCATGTTGGCCACGGCAGGCGTCCCGGAAGCGTGGTTTGCCGCGACCCAATCCAAGCCGGCGATCAAGTCGGAGGTGTGCCCGCTGCCCGCACAGTCCACGACGCGCACGGGAATGATGACGGCGGCCTTGGCCACGCCGTACGTCTGGCCCGCGATGGTCCCAGCAACGTGTGTGCCGTGGCCGTTGCAGTCGACTGTCCCTTGCCCGTCGGCAATTGCAGTCCAGCCTTCTCTAACCCGGCCAGCGAACTCCGCGTGGCCAGGAAGAACCCCGCTGTCGATCACGTAGGCGATCACCCCGGCACCCGAAGCCACGGGAGAGTAGCTGCCCGACAACGGCAAGGAGCGCTGGTCAATCCTGTCCAAACCCCACGGCGCCTGTTGCTGCGTATCAGACAACCTTAACGGTGCATCGATCTCTACGGCGTCAACCTGCTCTGAGCGTTTCAGCGCATCGGCCTGCGCAGGCGTTGCGGTTATCACGGCACCGTGCAACGACTCCGAGAAAGTGCGTCCAACAGCGACATTACTGGAACGCAAGGCCTCGGCCCCGGCCGCGGCATCCGTTCCGGCCGCATACTCAACGATATACCGAGCATATTCAGCCTTTTCCGCACCGCCTGTGAAATTCGACGAACTCGACGAGGCGGCACCCGGGGAGATGCCAGCGGAAGTCACGGCAAGGGCGGTCAGTAAGAGTGACAGGACAGAGGAAACAACGGTCGCAGAACGAATTTTGGGCTTCCTTCGGAGGCTGGCCGGCGCGTGAAGCCAGAAGCTGGCTGGACCAAGTCTAATTCGAACAAGACCACAAACCAGGGAAACTGCTCCAAACCTTAGCTGAAGCTTGGAAGGTTTTCCGGAAAGCTTGCGAAAGCCAGCGTCAACCAAAAGGCGAATCGCTGCCTCGCTGCGGCATCGGGTCACTGCCTGATTGCTGGCACCATTACTAAGACAGCAGAGAGCCCCGCCGGACGAAGCCCGACCTGGTTCGTTTTCGGACCGGAACGGCAACTCGGCGGCGGCGGGGAGTTCATCAATTACGCCCTGGCCGGCTGGGCCACCGAACGGAATATCTCCTTCACCCGCGCCCGGCCCTACAAGTCCAACGACAACGCCCATGTGGAGCAGAAAAACGGTGACATCGTGCGCCGGCACGCCTTCCATTACCGGTACGACACGGCACTGGAACTGCAGCTGCTGAACGAGCTCTACGCCCTGGTGCGGGTCCGGTTCAACATGTTCACCGCGACGAAGAAGGCGATCGGCTGGCGGGAGAACCGGAACGGCCACAAGACCCGCCTCTACGACAAGCCCCGGACCCCGTATCAGCGGGTCATCGACACCGCTGTGCTCACCCCCGGGAAGGCCGACGAACTCGCGGCCCTGTTCAGCGCGACCAATCCTGCTGACCTGACCCGGGGCATCACGGACATCCAGCTCCGGCTGATCAGCCTCGCCGCCGAAAAAACACAGGCGTTACGCCTGCCAGCAACGCGAGCAAAAATACGTGAGGCACGCACGAGCGTTTCGCGAGCATCTTGACGTGAGGCACTACGTCAGGCCCGACCGCCCCGCCCGGGACTTTCGCCCCTTCCCCCGGGGTTGGGCACGGGTCATCCTTGTATTGGGCGGTTCTTGCAAGACCAGTGGGGGCGAACCGCCGAGGTATTGCACAGGTCTCGCCTGTCCTTGGGGAAGGAAAAGGCACTTCGCGTTTTCCCGCTTGGCAGGAAACGGCAGGAGACCACATGAACACACATACCCCACCGCCTGGCGTTCAGCCCGCCCCGGGCCTCCCCGCCGGGTGGCTCTGATGATCCCCATGGACGAGCATGTGAGGAGCCCGCGGCTGAAGGTGACGCTACGGATCGACGAGCAGCGCGAAACAACCCGCATCGAGGTGCACGGCGTCGTGACCGCCGCGAATATCCGCGCCCTTTACGTCGTCGCGCGCCGGGTCAGCGCCAGGCTGCCTAGCCATGAAATCGTCATAGACCTGGCCCACGCCCGGGTATCGGCCGCCGCTATCGAAGAACTCCGGGAACGTGCCCGCCGCTCCCTGCTCTCCTCCGGGATCGACGCTTCAGAAACGCCATGCCGCCTGCGGATTGTGGACCCGCCGACCATTATCAAGACCAAGGAGCACGCATAAAGGCCATGGCCCATGGCGGGCACGGGAGTGCTGAATAGGACCATCGGAAAGGACGGCGGTCATGAGGCCAGGCCGGATTGTCATGCTGGTGCTGGGCACGCTTTGTGCCCTGATGGGCTTGGGACTGCTGGCCGGCGCCGGCGTTACGGGCTGGGCCAACTACGAGCAGCGCGACGGCCGCTACTTCACGGCGCCGCTGGAACGCTATTCGAGCGAGTCCTATGCGCTGACGATCTCCCGCCTCGACGTCATGTCCGGCGAGGGAGTGCCCGATGCCGGCCCTGTGGTTCCGGGCAGCGTGCTGATTCGCGGCCTGGCAGCCAATCCGCCCAAGGACATCTTCGTCGGCATCGGACCCCGCTCGGATGTGGCGGCGTACCTGTCCGAAGTCAAGCACTCCGAGATCATCGAGGTCAGATTCAGCCCGTTCCGCGTGCAATACCGGGAAGCCCCCGGCGCCAAAGCCCCGGCGCCGCCGGCGCAACAGGGCTTCTGGGCCGCGTCCGCCACGGGACCCGGCCTGCAGGAGCTCCAGTGGGACCTGCGGTCCGGGGCGTGGGCGGTGGCCATCATGAATGCCGATGCCAGCAGCGCCGTAACTGTTGATTTGCAGGCAGGCGCCCGCTCCGATTTGCTCTGGCCGGTCTTTCTCGGCCTGCTGATCAGCGGCAGTGTCCTGTTGGCGGTAGGCGTGCCCCTGATTGTGGCAGGTGCAGCGGGACTGGGCCGCGGGGGACCGCCGTCGTACCCGCCGCGGAACGCCGCACAACCCCATGCGGCGGCGGGGCCACCGGCTGCCTGGCCGGGTGAGCCTACGAGCCCGGGCAGCCGCGCGTGTCCGGCGCGGCTCAGCGGGTACCTGGACCCGAAGCTGTCCCGCTGGTTGTGGCTGGTCAAATGGTTTCTGGCCATCCCGCACCTGATCGTTCTGTTCTTCCTGTGGTTCGCCTTCATTGTGACCACCATCGTCGCGGGGTTCGCGATCCTGTTCACCGGGCGCTATCCGCGCTCGCTGTTCGACTTCAATGTCGGGGTGATCCGCTGGAACTGGCGGGTGGATTTCTACGCCTACGGGGTGCTCGGCACGGACCGCTACCCGCCCTTCACCCTGGCCCGCACCGACTATCCGGCCGACTTCGACGTCGACTATCCGGAGAAGCTTTCCCGCGGGCTGGTCCTGGTGAAGTCCTGGTTGCTGGCACTTCCGCACTTGCTCATCGTTTCCGTGCTGTTGGGGACCGCGAGCACCTGGACCGTGCGCGACGGAACCTGGGTGCAGCAGGGCGTTGGCATTTCCCTGGTTGGGCTGCTGGTCTTCATTGCCGGAGTCATCCTGCTGTTCACCGGACGGTACTGGAAGGATCTATTCGACCTCCTGCTCGGCCTGCACCGCTGGATCTACCGCGTCCTCGCGTATATGTCCTTGATGCGGGACGAATACCCGCCGTTCCGCCTGGACCTGGGCGCCGTCGATCCGGGTGACGCGGCGGCCAGTTCCTCCGGCGCCGGTGGCCCGGGAGTCTCAGCGGGCCCGGGCGGCCCGGACGCAGCCGCGGGCACGGACGGCGGTCCCGCCGTTCCGGCCAGTCCCGAAGACCACGCCGGCCCGGCCGTCCCTCCGCGCGGCTAGGATCAAGTCAGCTCTTGCCACCGGCCCCCTGCAAGAAGATAGTGGAGGGAATTCACCACTTCGCGGCAGGAGGCAGCGACCATGGCGAATAGCGGGATTCCGGCCCACGGATTGCTTGGCGGCAAGACCGCCATTATCTACGGCGGGGGCGGGGCGATCGGCGGAGCCGTGGCGAGGGCATTCGCCGCCGAAGGGGCAATGCTCCACCTCGCAGGGCGCACCGAGTCGACCCTGCAGAAAGTAGCCCGGGACATCGAGACGGCGGGCGGCAGGGCCGAGACCGCCGTCGTCGACGCCCTCAATGAAGAGCAGGTGGATGCCTTTGTGGACCGGGTGGCGAGGAAAAGCAGGTCGATCGATGTCTCCTTCAACGTGATCTCCTACGGCGACATCCAGCAGCCGCTGATGGAGATAGATGTTGATGACTTCACCTTTCCCATCACCGTGGCCACGCGCACCCACTTCCTCACCACCCGCGCGGCGGCCACCCACATGACCAAGCAAGGCTACGGCGTCGTACTGATGTTCGGCGGTTCCGGACCGCAGACGCTCCCCGGGCTGGGCGGGTTCAAGGTTGCCCTGGACGCGATGGAGGGACTGCGCCGGCAGTGGGCGATTGAGTTGGGCCAGCACGGCGTGCGTGTGGTCACCATGGTGACCGGCGGAATCATCGAGACCATTCCCTGGCAGGCCGAAGGCCGCGCGGAGATCGAGGAGGGAATCAAGAAGGCCTCGCTCCTGAACCGCACCACCACTCTGGAGGACGTCGGGAGCACGGCATGCTTCATAGCCTCGGACAAGGCGGCGGCCATAACAAACGCCACGGTCAACATCTCCAGCGGGTCGATCCCGGACTACTAGGACTACCAGTAGTTCCGCCTACTCCACGGCCACCTTCACCCGCTGCACCACGTTGTTGCCCATGCCCTGGTAGTTCCACACCGGCTCCAGCGGCTGCACGGCTCCGCTGGCATCCGTGGCCCGGCTGGACAGCTCGTGTTCACCCGCGTCGGCCACCCAGGGCATCGTCCAGGCGCACCAGGCAAACGGTGCGGCAGGGTGCTCCAGATGGGCGGGCGCCCACTTGCCGTCGATCCCCACGTCGACGCGCTGCACCGCGCCCTCCCCGGACCAGGCCCTGCCCGTCAGCATCACCGGCCCCGCCGGCAGGACCCTCCGCCGGGTGAAGAAGTCCGGGATTCCTGGGGGAACCATCAGCGAACGCACCTTGATCCACGTCACCGGGGTGCCGGCGTCGTCCGCGTCCTGCTGGTAGCGGAACGCGACCGTTTGCTGGAACCCGTCAAAGGGCCTGGTTACCACCTTGATCGAGGACAACCATTTGACGCTCGCCATGCCGTACCAGCCGGGGACCACCAGCCGGAGCGGGTAGCCGTGCTGGGGCGGCAAGTCACCGTCATTCATCCGGTAGGCCAGCACGACGTCTGGCCGCAGTGCCTCGGCGATCGGCAGGCTCCGGGCGTATTGCTGTCGGACGCCGCCCTGGATGCCGGCATCGGCGCCAGTGAACACCACCTCGACGGCGTCGTCGTCCACTCCCGCCTGCGCCAGCAGATACGCCAGCGGGACGCCGGCCCAGATTGCGGTGCCGACACCTTCCAGCATCCAGGGCTGGCTCAGCGGACGCGGCCGCAGCAGTGTCCGACCGTTCCCGGCGCATTCCAAGGTCACCGGGACGCTGATGCTCGGTGCCCTGCGGAGCGCCCGGAGGCTCAGCTCCAGGGACCGCTGCACGGCCCCGCCGATCCGCAGGTGCCAGTTGCCGGCGTCGATGAACGGAATGTCGAAGTGGGTCAGCAGGTAGTGCAACCCGGGCGGGGTGATGTCACTCCGCAACGCCTCCAGCGGCATCGAATGGTTCCGCACGGCGAGCTGGAGCTCTTCGGCCGTGAGGGGGCCGTGGCTAGGCTCGCCGGGATGGGCCGTGAGTTTCTGCGTCTGGCGGCGCTGGCCCCTGAATACTGACGTGTGTTTTGACATCTGCTCTGGCATGACGGTGCCATTCTGCTCCGGACCAGCCCGGTTTTGGGCGGTTTCCCCTGCTCACTGGTCTACGCCGCGTCCCGGACGTCGTCAATACTGGGCCAGTCCGGCCGGGCCCAGCCATGCCGGCAGGACGGCCGGACGGCCGGGCGCCTAGAGGTGGTGCGACTCGGCCAGGAACTGGTCCAGTCCCAGGGGCTCGCGGCCGGTGAGCTCATGCACGGCCGAGGTCGGTCCGGCCATCTCGCCGGCTGCGATCGCCGTGTAGGTGCTCACCCAGGCATCGAGCTGCCACGGGGGCGCGCCATAGGACGCCCGCGAGGCGTAGGCCTCCTCCGTCGTCTCGTTGTGGAAGGTGACCGCCCGGCCCGTGCCGGCGGTCAGGATTTCCGCGGCCCGGGCCAGCGAGAGGTCCTCCGGCCCCGTCAGATCGTAGGTCCTTCCCAGGTGCAGGGACGGGTCCCGGAGCACCGTGAGGGCGGAGCGGGCGATGTCCGCGGTGGCCACGGCGGCCATCACGCCGTCCCCCGCAGGACCCCGGATGACACCGTCCTTCCCGGCCAGCAGCGGCAGGAAATCGAGGTAGAAGTTGTTCCGCAGGAAGGTGTAGTCCATGCCGGAGGCCTTGATCCGTTCCTCGGTGGCGAAGTGGTCCCGCGCCAGGGTGAAGGTGGCGTCAGGCGCAGCCCCGAAGAACGAGGTGTACACGATGTGCTGCACGCCGGCCGCAGCGGCCGCATCAACGAAGGTGTAGTGCTGCTGCAAGCGGTCCTCGGCCTCGGCAGCCGAGACCATGAACAGGGTCTTCACGCCGGTCAGCGCCTCCCGCGACAGAACCGGGTCCGCATAGGTGAAGACCACGGGTGCCGCGTCCTTCAGCTCCGGTGCCCGGCCGGCGTCGCGCACCAGCAGCCGCTGCGGGCTGCCGGCGTCGGCCAGCAGCCTGGCCACCTGGCCGCCCAGGTTTCCGGTGGAACCGGTGACGGCCAGCTCCGGCCCGGCAGCCACGGCTATGCCTCGCGGGCCGCGGGCGATTTGGTCTGGGCCGGGTCGCGCTCGGCCAAGGAGCCGATTGCGGCGTCAATCTTGTCCATGACGACCTGATCCAATTTCACGCCCGAGGCCGCCGCGTTGCCCGCGATCTGCTCCGGGCGGGAGGCGCCCATGATTGCGGACGCCACAATCTTGATCTGCAGCACCCAGGCGATGCTCAGCTGGGCCATGGTCAGCCCGACCTCCTCCGCGATCGGCTTGAGCTGCTGGACCCCGGAGAGGACCTCCGGAGACATCCAGCGCTCGATCATCTTCGAGCCGCCCTTGGCGTCGGTGGCGCGGCTGCCCTCTGGGGCAGGCTTCCCGGGGTGGTACTTGCCGCTCAGGACGCCCTGCGCCATGGGGGACCAGACAATCTGGGACAGCCCCAGCTCCTGGGACGTCGGAATGACCTCGGCCTCGATGACCCGCCACAGCATGGAGTACTGCGGCTGGTTGGAAATCAGCTGGACGCCCAGCTCCTTCGCGAGGGTGTGGCCTTCGCGGATCTGGCCGGCCGTCCACTCGCTGACGCCGATGTAAAGCGCCTTGCCCTGCCGCACGATGTCCGCGAAGGCCTGCATCGTCTCTTCCAGCGGCGTCTCGAAGTCGTAGCGGTGGGCCTGGTACAGATCCACATAGTCCGTCTGCAGCCGGGCCAGGGAGCCGTCGATCGATTCCCTGATGTGTTTGCGGGACAGGCCCATGTCGTTGTGGCCCTTGGGGCCGGTCGGGCCGAACACCTTGGTGAAGATCTCCAACGACTGCCGGCGCTCGCCCTTCAGCGCCTCGCCGAGGACGGTCTCGGCCGCGGTGTTGGCATAGACGTCAGCGGTGTCAAAGGTGCTGATGCCGGCGTCAAGCGCTGCCCGCACGCACTGCGTGGCGACCTCATTCCCCACCTGCGAGCCGTGCGTCAGCCAGTTGCCGAACGTTACTTCCGAGATCTTGAAGCCGCTGTTCCCGAGGTATCTGAACTCCATGGGTTTCACCGTAGCGGACTTGCCTGCCCGGGGTAAGGGCTCAGCCGGCTTTGCGCTCGGAGGCCTGGTTCTTGTCCTTCGCGGGCGGAATCCGGCCGCTCAGCCCAACGAGCGAGCCGGTGTCCAGCAGGGCCTTGGCCGCGGGCAGGGAAGGCTTCTTGAACGCGCGCGCGGCCGCGTTGGCCTTGCCGTTCTGGTCCATGGCCGACTCCACGAGGGGCGCGACTTCCTTGACGTCTTGCGCCGGAGCCGCCGGGCTGGGCAGGTCGCGGACGGAGACCTTGACGGCCGGGGCAGCTTCCGCCTTGGACTTCGCGGCGGCACGTGCATCCGCCCGCGCAACGGCGGCGGCCCACTCGGGCGACAAGGCGGGTTCTTTCTTGGCGGGCCGGACGGCTTTCGCGCTCTTGGCGGACCTTGGCTGCTGCCTGCCCGCGCCCTTGCCCCGGCTTCCGGCGAAAGCCATCACCACGACGGCCACGAGCCGCCCGACGCCGGCAAGCACCAGCGTGACCACAAACGCGGCGAAGAGGCCGAGGAACTGGACGAACGCCACTGCGACGGTCCCGAAAAAGGTCAGGTTCAGCGCGTTGGTCATCGGGTCTTCCACGTCACTTCTCCTATCCGTCCTGCAGTGGGGCCCCGGCCGGAACTATCTCGCCGGGCAACAGCCCCTCTTAACCATACGGACTTTTCGGCGGGGACACGCAGGCATCGGGGGCCGTGGTGCAGATGTTTGAAGCTGTCCCCGGGCAGCTCGCATCAGCGCCGTGGGGCATGCGGCTATAGTCGGAAGCAGCCCCGCCGGCGCCGTCCGGCCTGCCGGAAGGACACCTTGTGACGCACGCCGCCGCAGCTCATCCCGAGCCGTCCCGCGCACCCTATGAGGGGAACTGCCCGTGCCTGTCGGGCGAGCAGTACGGGGACTGCTGCGGCCGGTTCCACCGCGGGGACGCGGAGGCGCCCACCGCGGAGCAGCTCATGCGTTCGCGGTACAGTGCCTTCGTCGTGCTCGACGCCGACTACCTGCTGCGGACCTGGCATCGGGATACCCGGCCGTCCGAGCTGGAGCTCGATCCCGCCATGCAGTGGCGCCGCCTGGATATCGTCTCGACCAGCCGGGGCGGTCCGCTGGATACCGAGGGGACCGTCGAGTTCGCGGCCCATTTCCGGCACGACGGCGAACGCGGAGTCCAGCAGGAAACGAGCCGTTTCCTGCGCGAGGACCGCCGCTGGTATTACCTTGACGCTGTCCTGCCCGGCTAGCGTTCCGGCACGAAAAAGCCCGGCCGCGCCGGACTTGCCTAAGCCGCAGGCCTAGCGTCTCACGGCTGTTTCCGCCGGCCTGAACCCGGCCCGGTCCACCTTGCGGTGGAAGTGCATGCCCGCGAGCCCGCCGAGCACGGCGCCGATCAGGGCCACCACGGCCACGACGACGGCAGCGATGACGCCCATGGTGTTCAGTTGGCCCTCGTTGACCGGGATCCGCGGGAAGCTGTTGAGGTTGGCCAAGATGTTGTATTGGGGTCCGGCGACCAGGCCGAGCACGGCGGCGATAACCGCGGCGATGACGGCCCAGACCCAGACCATGAAGCCCTGCTTGGCGCCGTTGAAGCGCGCCATCCTTCCCGCGACGTAGCCGCCGCAGTAGTAGGCGACGAACAGGATCACCAGCAGCACGATGATGCCGAGCCATCCCACCGTCTGGTCGTTCGAGGCCTGGTTCACCGCCGCGTCGACGTTGGTAGCCAGTCCCACGGCAGTGCCGGCGGCGGCCACCAGAGCGGTCAGCAACACGGCGGTTCCCGTGGCAGCGAGCCAGCCGAAGAAGGCGGCGCCGATCTTGATGCCGCCGAACTGCTCCTTCTCGCGGGCCACCACGGTTTCGCGGGTGGGCACCTCTTCGACAACCTTTTCCTCGGTCCGGCCCCCGCGGACCGGTTCTTCCCGGACTGCGTCTTGGCGTGCGTCGTGGATGCGCGCCTCCCGATTGCGAGCCTCTTCCTCCCGGGCGTGGCGGACGGTTCGATCTTCGGGACCTACTGCACTGCTCATGAGGCCTCCTCACTTTCGCTGATTGACCCGGGTTCATTGCTCGAACCGGGCTGCAAGGCCTGCACGAACCGGCACCGCTAGGCGGAGACCGGTATGGAGGTCTCCCCTCCACCTAACCACGGTCCGAACCGGGATAGCAAGGGTGCTTACTATGCAATGGGTCCGGGAGCGGGGCGGACGGATCGCCTTGTCAGCGGTAGGTCCGGTGCAGGTTCTCCTTCGCCGAGGCGCGCGGGCTGGCGTCGGCAATCCAGGGGCCGGTTCCTTCGGACTGGTCCAGCACACCGTCTTCGAGCCACTCGTAGTCGCCGGCAAGGACCCTGCGGGAGAGCACGCGGTCGCCGTCATCCGTGTTTCTCCACAGCTGGTCGAAGTATTCGTCCACGCGCACGCGAGCCTGTTCGCAGTAGGCCTCGGCCAGTTGGTAGGCGGAGGCGCCCCGTTCCGGCGAAGTCCGCAGCAGCATCTCCGCCCGCGAGCAGCACGCCGCCATGGCAAACAGTTCGGCCCCAATGTCCACGATTCGCCCCAGGAACACCTGCTTGTGCTCCAGCTTCGCCTGCCAGCGGCCCATCGCGTAGAAGGTTTGCCGGGCCAGCCGCCGGGAGGACCGCTCGACGAAGCGCAGCTGCTTCGCCAGTCGGCCGAAGTCACCGTAGGACCTCGGATCCATGCCTGCGCCCGCCAGGAGCCGGGGCAGCCACTTCGCGTAGAAACCGGACGCCCCGACGGCGGCCTTGGCTTTGTCGGACAGGCTGGCATCCTGCGAGGCGAGGTCGCCGGCGGCCGCCAGGTGGGCGTCGACGGCTTCGCGGGCGATCAGCAGCCTCATGATTTCCGAGGAGCCCTCGAAGATTCGGTTGATCCGGAGGTCCCGGAGCTGCTGTTCGGCCGGCACGGCGCGCTCGCCCCGGGCCTGAAGCGAGTCCGCCGTTTCAAAGCCGCGGCCACCGCGGATCTGCACCAGCTCGTCCGCGATCCGGCAGCTGATCTCCGTGGACCACAATTTGGCGAGGGCCGCCTCGATCCTGACGTCCTTCTGGCCGGCGTCGGCCATTTCGGCGGACAGCTCGAACACCGCGTCCAGGGCGAAGGCGCTGGCCGCGACGAAGGCGATTTTCTTGCCGACTGCCTCGTGCTGGCCGATCGGGCGGCCCCACTGGGTGCGCGCGTTGGACCATTCGCGGGCGATCTTCAGGCTCCAGCGTCCGGAGCCGACACAGAGCCCCGGAATCGACAGCCGGCCGGTGTTGAGTGTGGTGAGCGCGATCTTGAGGCCCTGGCCCTCGCGTCCCAGCCGGTTGGCGGCCGGGACGCGGACCTGATGGAAGCGGGTGACACCGTTTTCGATGCCCCGTAGCCCCATGAAGGCGTTGCGGTTTTCCACCGTGATCCCGGGGGAGCCCATTTCCACCACGAAGGCGCTGATGCCGCCCGTGTGAACCGTGCCGTCCGGGTCGGTGCGGGCCGGGACCAACGCCATGACGACGACAAGCTCGGCGATCACGCCGTTGGTGGTCCACAGCTTCACGCCGTCCAGGACGTACGATTCGCCGTCCTCCGAGGGGACGGCGGTGCTGCCCATCCGGGCGGGGTCGCTGCCGACGTCGGGTTCGGTCAGCAGGAACGCCGTGATGGCGCCGGCGGCGCAGCGCGGCAGGTACTCCTGTTTCTGTGCCGGGGTGCCGAAGACCTTGACCGGCTCCGGAACGCCGATGGACTGGTGCGCGGAGATCAGGGCGCCGAGGCTCGGATGCACCGAGCCCAGGAGAGCCAGCGCGCGGCCGTAGTACACGAGTGAGAGGCCCAGGCCGCCGTATTCGCGGGGGATCTTCATGCCGAAGACGCCGAGCTCGGCCAGCCCGGCCAGGTAGTTGTCCGGGATCCGGGCGTCGCGCTCGATGGTGCGGCCGGACATCGTCCGGCAGTAGCCGGTCAGGCGGGCCATAAAAGCCTCCCCGCGTTCGGCGTCTTCCGCGGGGGACTCCGGCCAGGGGTGGATCAGGCCCAGGTCAAAGCTGCCGAGGTAGATCCCCTTGGCAAAACTGGGCCTGTCCCAAGTGGTCTCGCGGGCGGCCTCGGTGACGGCCCGCGCATCGGCCGCCGTGGCGTCCGGGCCAATGTGCTCCGGGCTGGTTGTTTCCGGCGTGGCCGGCCCGGCGGCGCGGTTTTCCGGACCAGGGCCGGTCTGGTCGCCGGTCTTGTCGCTGACAGTGGCTGGATCTTCAATGGCGGAGCTCATCGGGCATCTCCTCTAACCGGGTGACCGGCTTGAGCCCTGGGTCCGCCGCGGGTGGAGAACCCTTCAGCTGTCCCGCAATACTACCCGCGGGTAAGTGCCCGTACTAGGGGACGGCTGCCCTTGAAAATCAACCTGGAAGTCCACCTGGAAATCGCCCGGCAGCCCCGCCGTGGAAGCGCGGCGGACCAGGCGGTCCCAGGAGGAGTTGATGCCGTGCACCAGTCCCAGCAGCGTCCCTGCCACGACGACATAGGCCAGGCGTCCTAGCCCCACGAGCGCCAGAACGGCGAGGGCCGCAGTCAGCATGAAGAGTGTGATGAGCAGGGCGAAAGTGAGCGTTCCGATGAACACCAGCGTGCCCGTTTCCACTGCGCTTAGCTCGAACTGCATTTTTCCCCCTGCACCATTGCTATCCCTGGATCAGTAGCCCGAGCGTAGGGTGCGGGCGCGTCCGCGACCAGAGCCCCGGGGCGTGCCCGGGCGCTTGATACGGGATCGAAATGCTACCGGTGCGTAGGTCACGCGGCGGTCGCGGACGGCCTGCCGGGCCATGCTTGGGTTGTTGCGTCAGTCGTCGTCAAACTCCGGGGCGGACTGGCTGAGGGCCTGGAAGTCCCCGCCGACCTGGGCTTCAACTTGGGAACCGTTGTCGAGACGGATCTCCACCTCGTAGGCGCCGCCCTCCCGTTCCACTTCGCTCACGGTGCCTTGGCCGACCTTGGCCAGTGCAGCGCTTGCCGCTTTGTCCCGGTCCGCAGCGTTCAGGGCCAGTCCGCTCGAATCGTCGTCGTGCTCGGGGCCTTCGACGCCTGACACCTTGTACGAGCTGTCGAGGTTTACCTCGACCCGGCTGCCGTCAGGACTCTGGACCTCTACCTCGTAGGCGGAACCGGGTCCATTTTCCACTTCCGCTTCGGTGACCGTTCCGCCTCCGGTATGGGCAAGGGCGGCATCGCCGGCCTGCTGCAATTCCGTTCCGCTCAGGGGCTGATCGCCACCGGGCGGCGTGTTTGCCGCGCCGGCAACAGTGGCCCCTCCCGCCACTACGGCGGCCGCTGCCACCCCGGCAATAACCACAAACTTTCTGCGCATGACAAGCTCCTCTGATGGGGTGTACATAGTGTGCTCGCAAACCGGAATCCAGACAACGACGAACGCAAAGGGGCGCCTGCGTTAACCTTGTAGTTGGCAGTTTTCTTCGAATCCGCTGCCCAACAACATCCCAAGGCAGCTGAAGGAGAGTGCGTGTCCCGCTCCGTTGTGTCCTCGGCCGACGCCATCAGCGCCAGGCTCCGGGACCTCGAGCTCCTCACCAAGGGGCCTGCCTGGGCGCTTACCCGCTCCGCGCCGTGGGTGATCGCCGTACTGCAGGCCTCCTTCACCCGCACCCGGCCGCAGCTGCCCTTGGAGCAGTTCCATGCCGACGTCGATGCCTTCCTTGAGCAGCTCCGCCGCCAGGCCCCGGGCGCGGGAGAGCATCAGGGCGGCGCTGCCGCCGGGCCGCTCTCCGGAAGAAAGTACGCGGATGAGTGGACCCGCAAGAACTTTCTGACCCGCCGGAACCAGTCGGGCCAGATCGTCTATGAAGTCACCGAACCGGCGGCCCGCGTCCTCGCCTTCCTGGACAGCCTCTCGAGCGAACGTTCCACTCTCAATGGCTCCCGGCTCGGCACCCTGCTGGGCGACGTCGAGAAGCTCGCCAACGAGACGAATCCGGACCAGAGCGCGCGGCTGGAATCCCTCGAAGAGGAGATCGGGGAGCGGCGCCAGCTGATGGAGGACATCAGCTCCGGCGAGTTTGACGGCCTGCTCGACGACGACGAGGCCATCGAAGCCGCCGGCAACATCCTGGACCTCGCCGCCAGCCTGCCCGCCGACTACAAGAAGATGCGTGACCGGATCGAGGAGCTAGTGGGGGAGCTCCGCAACCAGATCATCGAGGAGTCCCTGAGCAAGGGTGCCACGATGGCCCAAGTGCTGGAGGCGGACAAGCGGCTGCGGCAGAGCCCCGAGGGCCGGACCTTCCGCTCCTTCACTGCGTTCCTGGAGGACCCGCAGCAGCAGTTGAGGTTTCGTTCGGCGATCGGCGAGGTGCTCAGCCGCCAGTTCGCTGACGACCTCAGCCAGGAAGAACGCGAAACGCTCAAGAATCTCGTGGCCGAACTCCGCAGCCAGCACAGCCAGATCCAGCGGATCTACGGCAAGCTCAGCGAAAGCCTCAACACCTACGTCCAGAGCGACGACTTCCGCCAGTCGGTCCGGCTCCGCGCGGTCCTGCGGGAGGCCGAGCAGGCCATCCGGTCCCTGCCCTACGAGCGCGAACGACCCGGCCTGGTCCGCGGCCCCGTGCTCTTCAATGCCGGCTTCGAATCCCTGGCCATGGTCAAGCTGTTCGACCCGGACGAGTTCGCGGCCCCGCCCAAGCTCGCCGACCCGATCGCCTTCAGCGACTCAGACCGCTCGCGCTCGCCGCGGACCGGCAAGGCCAAGCCGGAGGTCATCCGCACGGCGCTCGCGGGTGCATCTTCCCTTGCCGAGGCCTGGAGCCAGCTGCCGGCCGGGGAACGCCACATCAACTCCGTCCGCGCCCTGCTCTCCCACACCCTCCACGACGGCGCCGACTTCGACCGCGAAGCCTGGGAGCCCATCGACTTCGAACAGATAGACGGCACCACCCGCACCGCGTACCTGCCGGTGGTCACGCTCAAAAAGGATTGAAGATGACTGACCTTTCCCACGACACCCAGGACGCGCCGGACGCCGGCGCAGCGGCCGCGGAGCCCGAACACCCCCGGGCCGATCCCTTCACCCTCACCCCGCGGGACACCTTCGTGGACGGCGCAGCCTTGTTCCCCGGGGACACGGGAGTACTGCCGATGAAGGTCCGCCAGGCCCTCGTGAAACTCCTCAAGGGGCCGTACATCGACGGCGGCCGGGACGAGAAACTCTGGACCACCCTGCTGGATAACCAGCTGATCCTGCGCAGCCGCCTCTCCGAGCTGTTCCTGACCCTGCAACTGGACCACGAGCGCAAAGTAGCAGTGCTGCGCCCGGTAGATCCCGAGGCGATCGGGGGCGGCAGCCGCTCCAGCATCCTGCGCCAGCAGCGTGCCCTGAGCCGCGTCGAGACCATCGTGTTGCTCCGGCTGCGGCTCCTTCTGGACCGGCACGTCACGGCACAGACCGATCCCACCATCACGCGCGAGGAAATCGCCGAGCTTGTGGCCCACTACCAGCCCTCCGGCCAGCAGGACGCCCTGCGCGATTCCGACGTCGTCAACCGGGCCATCACCAAGCTCCTGGCCCGCCAACTCCTCCTCACCACGGGCCTGGACGAGGTCTACACCATCTCCAACGCCCTCCCGCTGGCCCTGCCCTTCGAAAACATCGGAGACATCCCAGCCCAAATCGAAGCCCTCGTAGCCGCCACGGCCGACCCCGCGGGCACGGAACCCCTGATCGAGCTCGACGGCGACAGCACGACAAACGTTGACGAGTCAGACGAGGACGCGGAGCCGGCAGCATCGTCCGAAGGACGATTGCTGCCCGGCGAAGGGGCGGGGGCGGCATCGCCGTCGTCGCCGCACGCAACCACCGGAACCGTAACCACCACGGAGGCAGCCAAGTGAGCATCGCAACCATGCTCCCGCTAGGCGAGCTGACCAACCCCGGCCAGATGCGCCTGGCCCTCGTCCAGGTGGTCAACTGGGGTACGTTCCACGGTGCCCACACCATGCATGTGGACCGCAACGGCACCCTGCTGACGGGCAACTCCGGCGTCGGCAAGTCCACGCTGTTCGATGCGATGCTGCGGGTCTTCGACGCCCGGCCGCGTTCCAATGAAGCAGCCGCCCAGCGTGCCGGCGGTGCCGTGGAGGACAAGCGGACCACGTTCACGTACATGCGGGGCAAGGTGGGGGACAAGGCCGTCGGCGAGGGTTCGGCCAGCGCCTTCCAGCGGCCCGGCGCCACCTGGTCCGCCGTCGCGCTGACCTTCGACAACGCCGCGGGCACCACGGTGACCGTCTCGGCGCTGTTTGACCTGCCCAAGAACGGCACGGAGTCCAGTGTCGGGCGGTATTACCTGATCGACAACCGGCCGCTGGACCTCGCGGCCCTCGAGGGGATCGCGGAGAAGCGGTTCACCAAGGCGGCCCTAGACGCGGTTTTCCCGGACGCGCAGATTTTCGACGTCCACAAGGCCTTTGCCGAACGCTTCCGGCGCCTGCTGGGCATTAACTCGGACCAGGCGCTGCCGTTGCTGCGCGTGATCCAGGCGGGCAAGGGCCTGGGCGGCAGCGTCAACACCTTCTTCCGGGACCAGGTCCTGGACGCACCGGCCACGCTGACCGCCGCCGACGACGTGGTGGAGGAATTCAGCAACCTCATGTCCATCCGGCAACGCCTTGAGGACGTCCGGCAGCAGCGCGACCAGCTGGCGCCGGTCCCCGGGCTGAACAGGGAATATGCCCAGTCGCTGCTGGACGCCAACCGCCTGCGGGACCTCGCCGGCGAGGAATTCGAGGCCTACAAGCAGCAGCTGGCCGTCACCGTCCACGAGAAGACCCTGGAACGCTACCGGGGCCTTGCCCAGGCGAAAGCCAAGGAACTCGGCGCCGAACGGGGTGTCCGGGACGGCCTCGCCAAGGAGCTGCGCCAGCTGGAGGCGGACTACAACAACCAGGGCGGCAACGCGATCTCACAAATCGAGCAGTCGCTGGAGAACGCCCGGGTGGGGCTCAGGCTCCGCCAGCAGGTGGAGGACTCGGCCCGCAAGGCCCTGGCCGAGGCCGGGCTGGAACTTCAGTGGTCGGCTTCGGGCTGGGAGCAGGCCCACACCCATGCAGCCGCACGCTCGGCGGAGCTGAAGGATGATTCGGAGGCGCTCAAGGAGCTGCGCTTCGAGGCGTTCGACGGGCACGCCACGAGGAAGCGCGAGCTCGCCGCGGCCCAGCAGGAGCTCCTCTCGCTCAAGACGCGCAAGTCCCTTTTGCCGCCGTCGAGCATTGAAAACCGGGCTTCGATCGCCGCGGCCACCGGGGTGCCGGAGGAGCAGATGCCGTTCGGCGGCGAGCTGATCGACCTCGCGGAGGGGCAGGAACAGTGGCGGCCGGCCGCCGAACGCGCACTGCGGAGCCTGGCCACCACGCTGTTGGTCCCGGGCGAACACTTCGCCGCCGTCACGCGCTACCTGAACGATCATTCCGTCCGCGGCGCCCTCCGGGCGGTGGACGTCTCCAAACCGCTGTCCGGCGGTGCGCTGGCGGTCCAGGACGTCGCCGACGGCGATCTCCTGACCAAGCTGGGTTTCCTCACCGATGTCGCCCCTCACTCGGCCGCGTTGGCGGAGGCCAGCACCTGGATCCGCGAACGGATCGCCCTCGATTTCGCCTACCCCTGCGTGGACGACCCGGACGAACTGGCCGGGCTGGACAAAGGCCTCAGCCTGGGCGGCGTGGTCAAGCGCAACCGCCACACGGTGGAAAAAGACGACCGCTTCACCAGCCGCCAGGACTACGTGCTCGGCTTCGACAACGCGTCCAAACTTGAACTTGTGGCCGCCCAGGTCGAGGATCTCCAGCAGGAACTGGCCAAGGCCGCCGAACTGGCCCGGAGCCGGGAAGAGTCGCATCAGGGCATGACCCGGCAGCTCGAGGCCCTGCGCCGCGTGGCCGACGACCACCGCCCCTGGGAACAGGTCTCCGCAGCAGTAGCCGCGGAGGAGCTCGCCAAGATCGAGCAGCGGCTCCAGGCTGCCCTCGCCGCCCAGGCCGACCTCGACCCCCTGCGCGCCAGCATCGAGGCGGCCCGGCACAAACACCAGTCCAGCACCGAGGCAGCGGCCGTGCTGCAGAGCGAATACAAGGCCCTCGATTCCCGGTTCACGGGCGCCGATTCGCTGCTGGAAGCCGCTCGCAGCCGCCTGGCGCAGTCGCCGCCGTCGGACGCCACCGTCACCGCGCTGGAACCGTACTTCACCGGCTTCGGCGACGTCCAGGAGATGCACGAGCTGGACAACCTTGCCAACCACGTGCGCACGCGGCTCCTCGCCGAGCTGCACGTGGCCGAGTCCCGCGGGCAGGCGACCTCCGAGCGCCTCACCCGCATCTTCGAGGGCTTCGTGCGCGAATGGGGCACGGCGATTTCGGCGGACCACGGCACGTCGATCGGCGCCGCCGGGGAATTCGAGGCCCGCTACCATGCCATCGTCAGCGACGGTCTGCCCGCGCAGGAAGCCGAATTCCGGCAGTTCTTCAACCAGCGCACGCACGAGTCCTTCAGCACCCTGCTGCATTTGTTGGACGAGGAACGCCGCTCGATCACCAGCCGCATCCTGCCGCTGAACGGCATCCTGTCCGAGGTCAACTTCCACGAAGGCAGCTTCTTGGAACTGGACATCAAGCAGACGCTGCCCGCGACGGCAAAGCAGTTCAAGGACGCCGTCCAGAACGCACTCAAGGTCCGGCACAGCCGGCCAGGCAAGGCTGCTGCCTCGGGCGCCTCCGGCACGGACGCGGACGCCGAACTCACCAACCGCTACAAGTCGCTCGAAACGCTGGTGAAGCGGCTCGGCTCGCAGACGCCTGAGGACCGGCGCTGGCGTGCCGAGGTCCTCGACGTCCGCGGCCACTTGTTCATCCAGTGCAAGGAGCACCGCGAAGTCCAGGGCCCGGTGACGGGGAAGAACTCCGGTAAAACAGGCCGCAAGAAGACCGAAGTGTTCATGCACGCGGACACCGGCTCGATGTCCGGCGGCGAGCGGCAGCGTTTCACAGCCTTCATCATGGCCGCGGCCCTGAGCTACCAGCTGGGCATCGCCGAACAGGGATTCACCACGTACGGCACCGTCATGATGGACGACGCCTTCGTGCTCGCCTCCGAGGAGTTCGCCGGCGCCGGCATCAAGGCGCTGCACGAGTTCGGGTTCCAGCTGCTGCTGGCCGCGCCCGAAAACGTGATCGACCTGTCCCGGCACCTCGGCTCCGTCACCGAGATCCTGCGGGACAAGCGCACCAACCGCTCGGGCGTGCTGACGGCCCCGGTGATCGCGCCGAAGGCCGGGTCCGAGGGCCAATGGCGGTCCGAGGCGAACCCCGTGGACATCGTGCTCCGCTGACCGCCGGCGATGAGGCCCGCGGGGCACTGGTGGCTGTGCCCACCAGCCCGTCTGCCGGCCGCTGGATTGCCGGGGAAGCGGGGCCCCCAGCCCCGACGCTCCCTCATATCCTGCAGTTCTGCAGTCGACGCTCCCTCATATCTGCTGCTTAGGTTCCGGCCTCGCGGTTGGCTCACCTGCTATGCCGCATCTGTTAACCCCGGCGTCAGGTTGACCGGGTAGCTTGAACGTGTGGCCGAGAACCTTCTTAACCCGCGCCCCGGCAGGCGGCGGATCTACGTTGCCTTGGGGGATTCCTTTACGGAGGGGGTGGGGGACCGGAGCGAACGCCTGCCTAACGGGGTGCGGGGGTGGGCGGACCGGGTGGCGGAGAAGCTTGCCAAGGCGGAGCCGGGGTGGGAGTACGCGAACCTCGCCATCCGCAGCAAGAGGCTGCGCCACATCATCGGCGAGCAGCTGGAGCCGGCGCTCGCCATGGAACCGTCCCTGATTACCCTGTACGCGGGCGGGAACGACATCCTGGATTTCGGCACCGACGTGGAGTCCCTCATGAGGGACTATGAGGCGCTCGTGGCCGCGCTCGCCGGCACCGGGGCCACAGTGGTGCTGTTCACGGGTTTCGACATCAAGGTCTCGGCGCTCCTCGAGCCGCTGAAGAAACGCAACGCGCTGTATAACCAGCGTGTCCGCGAGATGGCCGCCAGATACGGCGCCGTGTTGGTGGACTACTGGTGCTTTGAGGCGTTTCACGACCCGCGGATGTGGGATTCGGACCGGCTGCACATGTCGAAGGCGGGCCATAAATACCTCGCAGGCCAGGTCCTCGATCATCTCGGGGTGCCACACAAGATCAGGCCCAAGGAGTGGGAAGCGCCGATGCGGCCGGGCCTGCGTGAGTGGGAGCGCCGGCAGCGCCGCTGGGTGCACGACTGGGTGTTGCCGCTCTTCGGCCGCAAGCTCCGCGGCGTCACCCTGGGTGACCAAGTCAAACCGCGCTGGCCGGAGCCCGTCCGGATTCCCCGCAAAGGTGGCCTCAAAAAACTGGTCCCGGACTGAAGGGTCCGGGGATGAGCCCGGGCTCAGCCGTCCAGCAGGTTTTCGTAGCCCGGAGCCACCCGGTTGGCGTGGAACTCCATGACCTCGAAATCGGCCACTCCGTTGACATAGAACGGGTCCTTGGCCAAGGCCGCGTCGAGCGTCGCCCGTTCCACGTTGGAGAGCAGCAGGCCGCCCGTGCGGGGGATCTTGCGCCCCGCGACCATGAAGACGCCCTCATCGAAGGCGTCCTGGAGCCAGGACACGTGCGCCGGGAGATGGAACTCCACGATCTCTTCAGGGACCTTGTATGTCAGGGAGACTACGTACATACGGTCAGCCTACCGGCAGGGCGCGGTGCAGGCCGGAGCCCGGCCGGACAAAGCCATGAAGTTGAACCCTCAAGCTTCGGGTCTCCTAGAATGTATCCATGACCGAAACGCGCTGGCTCAATGCCGACGAACGCCGAGCCTGGTTGGCCCAACTGAGCATCAATACCCTGCTGCCGGCCGCCTTGGACACCCAGCTTCACGCCGCGGGCAAGCTCTCGCTGTTCGACTACCACGTGCTGGCCATGCTTTCTGAGGCCGAAGGCCGGTTCCTGCCCATGAGTGAACTCGCCGCACGCACCAGCGCCTCCCTGTCCAGGCTGTCCCACGTGGTCACGAAGCTGCAAAACCGCGGCTGGCTCGAACGCCGGCCCCACCCCGGTGACGCCCGGGTCACCACGGCGCATCTTACCGACACCGGCATGGCCACCATCGAGGAACTCGCCCCGGCCCATGTCGGGGCGGTCCGTTCGCTGTTGCTGGACGCCCTGAGCGAGGACGACGTCGCGGACTTGGCCCGTATCGGCGAAAAGATCGTGGCCCGACTCGACAAAGACCACTGGATCCTGCGGGAAAGCAAGAGCGGCAGCACTCCGGTCTGATGCGCTCCCTGCCGCACTCCGGTCGAACGGCAGCGCCGCGGCGCCGGTCGCGTGCGGCGGGTCGCCTAGTGTTGGCCGTATGGAATCGCCGATCGACAGCTACCTGCGCCAGATCCACGCCGAGATCGCCAAGCTCAAGGACGGCAAGCCGTACAGCACCATTCCGGCGATGGCGAATGTGGATCCGAACAACTTCGGCATCGCCCTCGCCACCGTGGACGGTGAGGTGTACGAGGTGGGTGACACCCGCGAAGAGTTCACCATCCAGTCCATCTCCAAGCCCTTCACTTACGGCCTGGCACTGGAGGAGCTGGGCTACGAGGCCGTCGACGCCAAAGTCGACGTCGAACCCTCGGGCGATTCCTTCAACGAGATTTCCCTGGCCGAGGGGACCGGCCGTCCGGCGAACGCCATGATCAACGCCGGCGCCCTTACCGCCACCTCGCTGATCAAGGGATCCGGCGGCCAGTCCGGCTTCAAACGGATCCTCAGCACCTACTCGGCCTTCGCCGGCCGGCAGCTCTCGGTCAGTGAGACGGTCTTCGAATCCGAGCTCAAGCACGGCCACCGCAACACCGCCCTCGCTCACCTGCTCCGCTCGTTCAACATCATCGAGGATGACCCCGCGCCCATCCTCGAGGACTACTTCCGCCAGTGTTCGGTGCTGGTGAACTGCTTTGACCTTTCCATCATGGCCGCGACGCTCGCCAACGGCGGCCGAAATCCGCTCAGCGGCAAGCAGGTGCTGGAGATCGGACCGGTGGAGCGCGTGCTTTCGGTCATGATGACATCGGGCATGTACGACGACGCCGGGGCCTGGATCAGCAGCGTGGGCATGCCGGGAAAGAGCGGCGTGGCCGGCGGGATCATCGCTGTCCTGCCGGGCCAGGTGGGGCTGGCGGTGTATTCGCCGCCCCTGGATGCGCACGGCAGCAGCGTCCGGGGCCTCGCCGCGGCCCAGCGGCTCTCGCGGGATATGGAACTGCACTTTGTTCGCGCTGCCCGGACCGGCCGCTCTGCCATCCTCGCCGCGTACGACGTGACCGAGACACCGTCGGGCATCCGGCGCAACGATGAAGCCGCCGACCTCCTGCGCCAGCACGGCCATCGGGCGCGAGTGATCGAACTGAACGGTGACCTGCTGTTCGCCGGAACCGAGTCCATGGTGCGGGAACTCAGTGCCCTTGAAGACGGCGTCGAGCTGGTGATCCTGGACCTGCGACGCACGGACCAGGTCAGCGCCGTCGCGCTGCGCATGCTGGAAAAGGCCAGGCAGGGGATGGCCGAGACCGGCCGCGAACTGGTGCTCGTCGAGGCGGACGGTTCAGTGGCGGCGGCCTTGGGGCAGGCTCCCGGCCAGGACCGCGCGGCGGTCTCCTTTGCGAGCCGCGGCGCCGCGGTCGAATACTGCGAAAACCGCCTGCTGGAGCGCTACGGAAACCGGCTGCTGCTGCCAACGAAGGTTCCGGTCAGCGCATCGCCGGCACTGGCCCCGCTGGAAGAGGCGGACGCAATCGCCGTTCAGGCCCTCATGACAGCGAAGAAGTACGACGACGGCGAAGTCATCCGTCGTGTGGGGCTGCGGTTCGGCGGGGTCTACTTCATCACTTCCGGAAAGGTCAGCACTACTTCCCCGGCGACCAGCGGCGACGGGGTGAAATTGAACACCCTCAGCGCCGGCATGACCTTCGGGGAACTGGCGCTGGGCAGCGGCAACCGGCAGGAGACCACGGTCAGGGCAGTGGGTCCAGTGGAGGTCATGGTGCTCGGCGCCGAGGCCATCTCCGAGCTGGAAACCAGCAACCCGCGGCTGGCCGTTGCCTTGTGGAAGGCCCTGACCCGGGACGCTTACACCCGGGTGGAGCAGTACCTGCGCGAATCGGTCGTCCGGATCCGCGATTAGCTGCTCGATGCTTTGTTGCTCGTGGCAACTGCTGGCAGACTGAGGTCATGGATTTCACGTCCCGCTATGTAGCCCTTGGAGACTCCTTCACGGAAGGCGTCGGCGACGACGATCCTGCCCGCCCCAACGGCGTCCGGGGCTGGGCAGACCGGGTGGCCGAGCAGCTTGGCGCCGCGGATCCGTCGTTCGGCTACGCCAACCTCGCCATCCGCGGCCGGAAGCTCCGCCAGATCATGGCCGAACAGGTGGACGCCGCCGTCGAACTCAAACCCACCCTGGTGACGCTCTACGCCGGCGCCAACGACATTCTCCGGCCCAAGATCGACATCGACACCCTCTTGCTCGAATACGACGCCGGCATCCGCAAACTGAAGGCCATCGGCGCCACCGTGGTCATGTTCACCGGCTTCGACTCGCGCGGCTCGAAGATTTTCAGCACGACGCGCGGGCGCACGGCCATCTACAACGAGCTGGTCCGCGGGATCGCCGGAGACCACGGCGCCCTCGTGGTCGATTACTGGCGGTTCAGCGAGTACTACGACTGGGGCATGTGGGCGACGGACCGAATGCACATGTCCCCGGCCGGGCACGCCAACATGGCCAAGCGCGTCCTGACGGTGCTGGAACACGAGCACTCGATTGATATTCCGCCCATGAGGTCGGTGCCGGAGTTGAGCCGGGTGGACGCCCTGCGCGCGAACGCCCGCTGGGTGCGCGACTTTGCGGCCCCCTGGGTGGTCCGGCGGATCACCGGCACCTCCTCCGGGGACGGCCTCGAGCCGCGGTACGGCCAGCTGACGCACATCTAGGGGCAGTCCCGGTGTCGGCGTTCTCCGGTGATACGGCGGGGCCCCTTATACACTCCGCAATACACCCTGCACCGCGGGATTGGCCTTTAATTCGCCTAGCTCGTAGACTTGGGAGGCGCTAGGTGGCGCGGAGCGTGTGCAATTGCTCCGGTTGGCGGGATCTGTCTGAGAAATCGACGGTCCTGATGGCCGGTAGTTAGGGGCTCAAGTTGCGCGCACTCCCGTATTCGCCCAGTATCCCGGTACTTCGCAGTGGCTTTCCCCAAGCTTGCCACTGCCCGGTGCCCGTGGCCCATAATCTTCGCCGCAGTGAGGAAAGCAGCCGGTTTTTGCCGTCTGTCTGAAGCCTGCGGAACTAACGGAGGCGGGCGGGAGCCGGATGCGGACGCCGCCTATCGCACGGTTACGCGGGAACTCCGCCAGCCGTTTCGTATATTTTGAGGAGAGTCGTCATGGCAGCACACTGCCAGGTGACCGGAGCCGAGCCGGGCTTTGGACACAGCATTTCGCACTCGCACCGCCGCAACAAGCGCCGGTTCGACCCGAACATCCAGAAGAAGCGCTACTGGGTTCCGTCCCTGCGCCGTAACGTCACGCTGCAGGTCTCTGCACGTGGCATCAAAACCATCGACGTGCGTGGCATCGACGTAGTCGTAGCCGCCATCCTGGCACGAGGAGTGAAGCTCTAGTGGCAAAGGACAAGGACGTACGTCCGATCATCAAGCTCAAGTCGACCGCGGGCACGGGTTACACCTACGTGACGCGCAAGAACCGTCGTAACGACCCGGACCGCATGGTTCTGAAGAAGTACGACCCCAAAATCCGCCAGCACGTCGAATTCCGAGAGGAGCGCTAAACACATGGCTAAGAAGTCAATGATCGCTAAGAACGAAGAGCGTAAAGTCATTGTTGAGCGTTACGCTGCTAAGCGCCTCGAACTGAAGAAGGCTCTGGTTGATCCCAACTCGACCGACGAAGTTCGCGAAGCTGCACGCCTCGGCCTGCAGAAGCTTCCCCGCAACGCCTCACCGGTACGTCTGCGTAACCGCGACATCATCGATGGCCGTCCCCGCGGTACCTTCCAGAAGTTCGGCATCTCCCGTGTTCGCTTCCGCGACATGGCTCACCGC
>JAODMV010000068.1 GCA_025464875.1 Arthrobacter sp.
GCGGCCTCCAAGCAGGCGCAGCCCGGGCGGGGGGCGGCGTCGCCGTCGCCGCAGGGACAGCCCAGGCAAGCGCCTACGAAGCAGCCCCAGCCCAAGGCGCCGCAGGCCAGACCGGCACCGGTAAACACGGCGATGGCGGAGGCGCTGCGGAAGGCTGGGCTCGGGAAGTAGCGCAGCGTGCAGCGGCCGAGAGGCCGGCGGTCGTGTTTATCGAAGTCGCCGCGCTCGGGCGACGTGACCCAGGCGTCCTGGTCAGACGGCCGGTGCCAGGGCAGAGGGCCGGAAGTAGTGGTTACGCCGGTGCACCCGACGCGGGTCCACATGGGGTGGCGGGATGAACCAGGGGATTCCGGCGCGGACCTGGATCATCCATTGTTCCTTGTGGATCAGGTGGTGGTGATGGGAACAGAGCAGCGTCCCGTTGTCCGTGCCGGAGGTGCCGCCGTGGGACCAGTAGTTGATGTGGTGGGCTTCGCACCAGGGTGCCGGGATGGTGCAGCCGGGAAAGGCGCAGCCCTGGTCGCGGGCGGCGATGGCTTTGCGGATATGGGGCGGGAAGACCCGTGACGCCCTGCCGATGTCCAGGATCCTGCCCTCCCCGCCGAGCAGGACCGGAATGATGTCCGCGTCGCAGGCGATCTTCCGGACCGTGGAAGCGGTGACGGGACCGGTGAACGGCAGCGTTCCTGTTTGTGCAGAGGTACCGCCGAGCCTAACCAGCAGGTCCCGGTAGTCGATGGTGACCATTACCTGGGGACGGAGTCCTCCCGCGACGGGCAGAGAGCCGCTCGCCAAGGCAAGCTTGCACGCGCCAATGAGGCCGTCGAGCAGTTTCTGCGGCCGGGAGCGAAGATCCAGCCCTGCGGCTCCGGCCTCGTCCCCGGTGCCCGGCGCCCCGGCGTTCGGCAGGCCGGCGGTAAGGCCGGCGGATACACCGGCGGAGGCGTCGGCGTTGAGGCTGTCGGCGTGACCGCCCGGCGCCTCTGTGGCCGTGGTGCGGGGATTGGTGGCGGTGTTCATCACGGTGAGGAGATGTTCGAACTGCTCGGCCGTCGCGTAGATTTCCAAATGATGGAGGCCGTGGCGGGGCCGGCGGATGAACGCTCCCTGGAGTTGGCGCAGCAGCTCTTCCGAGGGCTCGGCCCCGTCCTGGTCCAGGGCATCGGTCCACCGCCGGGCCGCGCGTACGAGAAAGTCCGGATCGTTCTCGATGCCGGTGCGTGTCAGGGCGTGTTCCATCCGGGCCGAGGCTTCCTCGTCGCAGCTGTGCCGCACACGGTCCAGCGCCTGGGTGATGATGGTGGCGGCCCGTGAAGCGAGATCTCCGGCGGCAAGAGCAGCGCCGAGCTCCTCGTGCGCCGCCGGCCGGGGCTGGCCGGCGAGGCCCTGACGAGGAAGGACGCTCTCGGCCAGGGAAAGCCGGCGCCGGGCCTCCGCCGCGCTGATCCGAAGCCGTGCCCGCAGGAACTCGGTGGTGTTCCGGTAGCCGTCGTCCACGGCCCGGGAGTCGTCCATCGCTTCGGAGTCGTCCGCGGAACCCTCGGTCTCCAGCATCCCTGAGCCGCCGGCCGGGCTGCTGGCAGAGCTGTCGAGCCAGCCGGTGGCCCATCCCTTGTTGCTCGACCTGACGGAAGCAGCGGCTTGGTTCCTGGTCCGGTCCACGGCCCTGGCCGCCACAAGCTGAAGATACTCCACGGACCGCGAGAGTTCCTCCACCTGGCCCGCGTACTCCGACGCTGCGCGGAATCCGCAGAGGGCCGAGTCCCCCACCGCCGTCGAGCTCAGCTCTTGGAGCAAGGCCACGGCCTGATCCAAGGCAGGCCATGCGGCCTGGCCTGCGCCCTGGTCCGCGCCCTGGTCCGTGTCCTGGAAAGGAAGGAAATCCCTAACGGCTTCCATGGTTAAAGTCTGCCAAAGGGGTCTGACAATAATGATGGAATTGGTTGAGTTACGGCGTGACCCTGGGTCCGAGTGCCGCCCCGAGGGGGTTGTCTTCAAATTGATCTGTCCGCCGGCAACTGAGCCACCGCGCCGCCCGCAGCCGCGCCGCAACCTTGTGCTCGCCATCACCGCCTGCCCAGCACGCGTGGCCGACCAAACTGTGCCCTGACCCCCGGCGAGTACAGCACGGATTCCGGAGGTCCTGCCACTGCGATCCCCGCGGCCCGAAGCAGTTGATCGTTCAGTTTCGTCACGTCCGCGCGGTAGAGGGCCCACGGCTTGTGCGTGTTGGGTATGTACAAGGTTCGCCCGCGGAAGCGGGTGTGCAGACCGAAGCGGGCCGTGAGGTGGCGGGACAACTGGTCCGAGGCGCCGGCGTCGAACTCGGGGGACACCGCGAAATCGCTACGCGGGCCGCGCCGGAACCGGCGGACCGCATACCCGGTGGATGGATCCGCCGGCGTTGGGGCCTTGAAGCTCGTGCGCGACCACACGTACGGGATCCCCGCGGCCCGGGCAGCCAGGACCACGGCGAGCCGGGACGCGTCCAGGCTGAGGAAGACAACACCCCGAGTGCCGTTAGGCTCCCGGGAGTAGAGACGCACATTGATCTCGGTGAAGTCTCCCAGATACGGGATGCCCTTACCGCTGCCCGGTCCTGCGCCCCGCATGCGGAACCCGATCAGCCCCGCCCAGGTCGAGCCGTCGAAGATGTCCGGGACCACCCCGTCGGGCATCCTGGCCGCCGCAACGCTCTGGGGGATGCGCCAGTGCAGGAAGACGGCCTCGGTCCACCACTGGACCATGAGGGGCAGGGGAAGCTTCGGCGGCTCGGGCCAGGGGTCCCGGGCCAAAGGGCGGCCGGTCATGCGCCGAGCCTAGCGGCGGCGGCAGCCGGCCGATAGTCCTTCAGCCGGCAGACGAGCCGCACCCGGGCAGGGCGCAAGGAGCGGGAGCTTAGGGGTGCCGCACGCCGACGCCGGCCAGAACGGCCCGGTAGCCCTCCCGGAAGCTCGGGTACTGCGGCGCGAAGCCGGTGCCGCGGAGCAGCGCGTTGCTGCAGCGTTTGTTGTCGCCCCGCGACGGCCCACCGCCCGCTCGTGCTGCGGAGCCGGCCCCGGAGCCGGCCCCGGAACCGCTCGCCCCGGAGCCGCCGGCCCCGGAACCGCTCGCCCCGGAACCGCTCGCCAGGGCGGCGTCCGACGGCGGCCGGGGGAGTCCCAGCTCGGCGGCCAGGAACGCCAGCACCTCGCCAAGCTCGGCCGGCTCGTTGTCCACGCCCAGGTACAGCGGCCCGGGAGCAGCGTCCATGGTGCATAGATGGACGATTGCCGCAGCGGCGTCGTCTCGGTGGACGCGGTTGGTGAAGCGCGGCTCTGCCGGTGCAACGGCGGTTCCGCTGCGCACCTGGTCAATCAGCCGGGTCCGTCCCGGGCCGTAGATGCCGCCGAGCCGCAGCACCACCGGGGTGATCCCGGTGCCGCGCAACCGGCTGTACAGCAGTTCTTCCGCCTCGCGGATGATGCGGCCCGAGAACCCGCCGGGTGCCGGCGTCGTGCCCTCATCAATCCAGTCCCCGCCGGCGTCGCCGTAGACGGCGGTTGAGGAGACGAACAGCACCCGTAGGGGAGCCGCGCCGTTCCGCTGACCCGCACCGACGACGGCGTCCAGCACATTCGCCAGCCCGTCCACGTACGCCGCGCGGTAAGCCTCCTCGGTGGGGGCGTCCGCGGCAATCGCGACGACGACGGCAGTAGTGCCCGCCGGGATGGGTGGCAGTGTGCCGGAGCTTAGATCGGCCGCGGCGCCTTCGATGGCGGCCGGAAGTTTCTCCGGCGAACGCCGCCAGCCCACTACCCGGTGGCCTGCCGCGGCGAAGCGGAGCCCGGCCTCGGTGCCCAGATCGCCGCAACCGGCGAGAAGTACAGTCATAGGGCCAGTCTGCCAGTGTTCAGGAAACGCTGTTCGGGAAGCGTGTTCGGGAAGCGCTGTTCAGGAAGCGCTCAGTGCGGACGCGGGCAGTCTGAGGGACACGGTGGTTCCGCCGTCGCGGCCTGAGCCGATATCGAGCCGTCCGCCATGGGCATGAGCGATCCGGACGCACGTTGCCAACCCCAGGCCGGTACCGGGCGGGTCGTCATCGCGGTACAAACGGGCGAGAGGCTCAGTGACGTGGCTCCGGTCCTCCGCCGGAATGCCCTTGCCGTTGTCCGCCACATGGACCGCAACCCCATCGGGACCGGCATGGGCCGTGACCAGAATTCTCGGTGGAACGCCAGGGCGACGGTAGGCCACGGCGTTGTGGATGAGGTTCTGCAAGAGCGTGCGCAACTGCTCGGCGTCGGCGTGCAGGACGAAATCCGAAACCGTGATTTCGGCCTTCGCCTCTTTGAGGTCGGAGGCCAGGTCCTCTTCAATGTCGCGGACCAACGCCGCGAGGGACACCTGGCGGGGTCGGAGTGCGCCTCCGATGCGGGAGAAGGAGAGAATGTCGTCCACCATGGCCAGCATCCGGCGGGAGGTCCTGCCAATGATGCGGAACTCTTCTGCGCCCGCGGGGTTTTGCAGTTCCCCGAGCTCGGTGAAACCAATGACACTGGTGAGCGGGTTGCGCAGATCGTGGCTGATGCGCGCGGCGAACGATTCCAGCAGCTCGTTGCTGTGCCGTGCCTCTTTCAAGCTGCGGGCGAGCAGGCGGGCGTGGTGCTGGAGCTCAAGCACCTCCACCACCTGCGAAGCGATGATCTCCAAGGACGCCTTCTGGTTCGAAGAGATCTCGGCGGGCGTTGGCGAAAAGACACACAGTGAACCGAGCACGAAGCCCTCGGCAGTGGTGAGCGGGACTGAAGCGTAGAACCGGATGGAAGCGACCTGTCCCGTGACAAAGGGGTGGTCCTGGAACTCGGAGTCCCGCGATGCGTCGGGGACCACCGTCGTTTCGCCGCGGAGGAAGACGCGTCCGCACATCGAATCCTCGCGGGCACACACGCCCGGGTCGACCCCCACAGCGGCAATGGAATGCTGCTCGTCTGCTGTGACGATGTTGACGACGCCGAGCGGGATGCCGGTAAGGGTGGTTGCCAGGACCAGCAACTTCTGGAGCTGAGCCACCGTATCGGGAATCCGTGCTCCCGTCGCGGCTGCGGGCGGTTCAAAGCGCGGCAGTCCGTACTCCGCCAGTACAGACTGCCGGAGCGCCTCGGCCTCGTCTTCTGCCCCGGTTAGGGCTGACGATGCCGTGGCCAGTTACGCCACCTCTTCCGCCGGTGCCATCCGGTATCCAACGCCGCGTACCGTTCGGATGAACCGCGGTTCCCGACCCTTGTCGCCGAGCTTCCTGCGCAGATTGCCGATATGCACCTCCACCAAGTGCTCGTCCATCGGCCACTCGCTGCCCCACACCTGGGTCAAGAGGGCTTTTCGGGTCCAGACCCGTCGCGGCGCGCCGGCCAGCGCTTCCAGGAGATCGAATTCCGTGCGCGTCAACACCAGTTCGACGCCTTCGAGCAGGGCGGTGCGGCCCTCTACGTCGACGAGCAGCGGGCCGTGCCTGAAGACTTGGGTGCCGTCATTGCGGGCGCGGCGATCGGCTCCCGTTCCAACGGCGGCCTCGGTGGAGGCGTTGCCGGCCGTTACAGGTGCGAGGTCGCTCGCCCGGCGTCGCGGGGGCAGCTGCGCCTCGGGGGCGTGGCCGGCCGGAACCGGTGCGAGGTCGCTCGCCCGGCGTCGCGGGGGCAGGTGCGTTGCGGAGGAGGCGTTGCCGGCCTCGGCTGGCATGAAGTCTGAGGCCCGGCGCAGCGGGGTGGGGCGTTGCGGCGTCGGGCGGTGGCGGCGCAGCACCGCAGTCACACGAGCCTGGACAGAGCGCGGGCTGAACGGCTTGCTGATGAAGTCGTCCGCGCCGATTTCCAGGCCCATCAGTTCGTCGATCTCATCCACCCGAGCGGTGATCATGATGACGTAAGCGTCGGAAAATTTGCGCAGCGCGCGGCACACTTCCACGCCATCCAAATCAGGAAGGTTGAGGTCCAAGGTCACGAGGTCTGGACGGTGTTCCTTGATGTTGAGAAGCGCTTCAGATCCGGAGGCAGCCTCGGTAACGGCGAAACCCTGCATCTCCAACGTCCGCCGAAGGAGCAGGCGAACGTCGCTGTCGTCGTCTACGACGACAGCGCGGAGCTGCTTCTTTGGATCAAACATGTCCCCAGCTTCCAAAATGACGAGCCTTTTGTATCACGCCCACCCCCATGTTAGAGCGGTCTCAGGCTAACACGGTTTTTTCTTGGACAAAGTGTAGAAGTCGCCCCACGGCTATCGCGCCGCGACCGGGATAGCTGGCGGCAACGCACGGGCGTGCGCTGTCCGGGCCGAACCCTGCACGGCGCCCTCCTTAGGGCGCCGGAATGGGGAAGAAGACCCGAGGATCCTGCAGCAGCGCCGGGTAGTCGAAGGCCGAGCGGTCCAGGATCTCGTCGACCTTGAAGTGGCGTGCGAAGCGGCCTTCCACGGTAATCGGCCGGCCCTGGACCTTGCCCACGGCGAAGGAACTGCCGCCTTCGAGCGGAATCGCCACCACCGAGTTGCCGGGCAGGGTGTTAAAGGCCGCTTCCTGCTGCTGGCGTTTCCGGGTGGGCTTCTTGACGAGCTGCTTCGGGGGAAGCTTGCGCTGCTTGGCCGGGCGCCGGGAGCCTGAGTCGGCATAGACGAACTGGTAGTCCTCGTCGTCGGACGCTGCCTTCGCGCGCCCCACTGGCGGCAAGCTGACAGTGTCCAACTGCTCAGGCTGCACATCTCCGACGGGCAAGCGGAGCACCCACATCCGGTCCCCGGAAGGGTCCTCCGGCAACAGCAGGTGTTTGGGCTCCGGCCAGACGTATTCCAGGTCCGGTTCCGTGTCCGGGAAGAGCGGCGTGTAGAACTTCGGATCCTTGCCGATCAGCTTGGAACGGTGGCTAAGGTGCAGTTCGGGATCGCCGAGCCACGGAGGCATGGGGATCTTGGAGGCGTAATCCGGGTGTGCCGCCTGAGGCGCGAACTCCATGATCTTCTCGCGGGTGGTATCCGCGCCGCCGCGGGCCGTCCATTCATCCACCATGGACAGTCCGTAGAGGGTCAGCGCTGGAACATAACCCATCCACATCAGGATGGCCGGGTGGGACTGCCAGCCATACTCCGGGATCACCAGCGCACGGAGTGTCTGCAACGCTTCAACACGCTGCTTGCCGAGCCGGACGCTGTCCAGGGCGGCCGCGCTCTGCCGGAAATCGGGGAAGGGGAGGAAAGTCTGCATCTCTCCAGTCTGAGGCCATCGGCCCAATGCACCAATTGCATCCGGTTGCGGGTGAGTGTGCTCACATTCTGGGGCAGGGAAGGCGGTTGCTTTGGCTGGCGGGTAGAATAGCACTAAACCTCCCCGTCGCGCGGAAGACACACCATGAAAATTACATCCGAGGCGCGGATTGCGCCCAAATATGGACAAATGCTCGGCCCGGAAGCGAACGGCATCCTGGTGCTCGAGGAATTCACGATTGACCCGGCCGCAGCGCGCAAGGAACAGCACGGATTACGGGCTGCCCTGGCGTCGGTGGCCCTGACCATGCGGCGCCTGCTGGCAATCCGCATCTTCATCGCCGTCGTGGCGATCGCCAACCTGCCCCTGTTCCTGCTCTCCAGCGGCCGGGAAATCTACGTCGTGTCGCTGACGCTGGTGGTGGCTGTCCACGCGGCCGTGTCCTGGTTGAACCGTCACGAACCCAAGCTGCGGCAGCGCCAGATGCTGGAACTGCACCTCCACCGTGAGCGCAGCGACAATTACCGCAAAGTCCGCGACGCCGTGAAGTACGTCATCGACACTCCCGCACGCATGAACGAACAGCTTTACCTCGAACTCCTGGCCGCCAAGCGGGTGGCACTGCACCTGGCCATGGGCACCGTGGCACTGCTGGACACCAGCGACGACGCCGTCTGGAAAGTCCGGATCGTCCGCGAACTCCCGCAGGCCGCCTGACTGGGCAAGCGAGCGAGGGCAAGCCGGTAACGATAAGCACCAAGCGCCGGGCCTGAGCAAAGAGCGACGCCGGGGCCCCTCCCACAAGGGAGGCGCCCCGGCGTCGTTTTATGTCTGCGTTCCCTGCGCCGCGTTGGCCAGCGCCGCTTTCCCCTGCGGCGCTTTCGCGTTGGCGCCTCGGGCTACGCCGGGAGCTGCAGCACCTGACCGGGGAACACCAAATCGGGATTCCGGATGGTCGCAGCGTTGGCATCGGCAAGGTGCTGCCAGCCTCCGCGGATGTTCAGCATCTCCGCGATCCTGCTGAGCGTGTCGCCGCTGCGGATCGTATAGGTCTTGCCACTCAGCGCCACAGCGGGAACATGGCGCGCAGCCCGGCTGGGGGCCTTCGGCGCGGTTGGAACGCTGTGCGCTGGCGCGGCGGCCTGGGCCGCCGGCGCCGGCTGCACAACAGACGCCTGCGTAATCGGTGTGATCTGCGCGGCCGGTCGGCCGCCGGTCAAACCGAGTTTGATGGCGCAGGCAGGCCAGGCACCCCAGCCTTGGCTGGCTTGGACCCGTTCCGCCACGGCGATCTGTTGCTCCCGGCTGGCGTTTGCCGCAGAGCCGGTCCCGCCGTAGGCCGCCCATGTGGTGGGGCTGAACTGCAACCCGCCCGCATAGCCGTTACCGGTATTGGTGGACCAGTTGCCGCTGCTTTCACATTGGGCTAGGGAATCCCAAGTGGAAGCTGCCGCGGATCTTGGGGCAGCCGCCTGTGCCCCTGTCGTGGAGAGGGAGACGCCGGCGATCGAGACTACCGCCGCAGTGACGCCGCGGCGCGCGGCAGTGCTATAACTTGTCTTTTTCATGGTGACAGATGCTCCTGAGGGCCACCGGCGCTCGGTCCGTCCCCGGACGTTTACGCGCTACTACCCGCCCCTGACAATAGAGGTCACTGCGGTGTCTGCCGGTCGGGCAGTATCTGGTGGTTGGCAGCACCGGGCATGCAATGCCCGCTCTCGGGCATCCATCCACGGTAAGTCAGCTCCCCTCCGTTATCAAGACGTTATTGGAGGGTATTTTCTGGGGCATTCTGGAGCGCAGCTGCCAGATATGGAGCTGTCCGGCTCTCCTCTGAACGCGCGACGGCGTCGGGAGGCCCGGCGGCCATGATCTTGCCGCCTGCGTCACCACCGGCTGGCCCAAGATCGATCACCCAGTCCGCGGCCGCCACGACGTCCATCTCGTGTTCCACCACAATGACGGTGTTGCCGGCGTCCACCAAGCGATGGAGCTGGGCCATCAGGAGCTGGACGTCGGCCGGGTGCAGTCCCGTGGTGGGCTCGTCCAGCACGTAAAGGGTGTGTCCGCGGCTGGCGCGCTGCAGCTCGGTGGCCAGCTTGATGCGCTGGGCCTCACCGCCGGAGAGTTCGGTGGCGGGCTGGCCCAGCCGGAGATAGCCCAGGCCTACCTCGCGCAGGGTCTGCAGACTGCGCGCGGCGGCGGGCACCTCGGCCAGGAACCCGGCGGCGGCGTTCACCGTCATGCCCAGGACCTCGGCCACATTCTTGCCCCGGTAGGTGACTTCCAGGGTTTCTGGGTTGTAGCGCGAGCCGTGGCACACGGGGCAGGGACCATAGCTGCCGGGGAGGAAGAGCAGTTCCACGGCCACGAAGCCCTCGCCCTGGCAGGTCTCGCAGCGGCCTCCGGCCACGTTGAAGGAGAAACGCCCTGCGCCGTAGCCGCGGGCGCGGGCCTCCGCCGTGGCGGCGAATATTTTGCGGACCGCGTCGAAGAGTCCGGTGTAGGTGGCGAGGTTGGAGCGCGGAGTGCGGCCGATCGGCTTCTGGTCCACCTTCACCAGCCGGTCCACCTGATCCAGGCCGGACACAGCTCCGACCGTCAGCGGTTCGCTGAGCTCCCCGGCGTCGGCCGCCGTCGCGTCTGCTGCGTCCCCCCAAGGCGAGGTGTCCGTTTCAGCTCCGGATTCCTGATGCAGGCGGGCTCCTACTACCTCGGCCAGGACCTGGCTGACCAGCGTCGACTTGCCGGAGCCGGAGACACCGGTGACCGCGGTCAGAACCCCCAGCGGGAAGCTGGCGTCGAGCTGGCTCAGGTTGTGCCGGGTGATGTCC
>JAODMV010000084.1 GCA_025464875.1 Arthrobacter sp.
CATCCGCGGCGCTGGCACTGAGCCTGAGCGCCTGCGGCGGCAGCACCACCGGCAGCAACCCGCCTGTCGCCGAGACGCCGAGCTTCGCTGCCGACACGACCATGGCCAAGCTTTCATCCGCAGGCAAGATCACCATCGGCACCAAGTTCGACCAGCCGCTGTTCGGCCAGAAGGGCCTCGACGGCAAGCCGATCGGCTTCGACGTCGAGATCGGCAAGCTGGTCGCCGGCAAGCTGGGTATCCCTGCCGACAAGATCGAATGGGTCGAAACGGTCTCCGCCAACCGCGAGCCGTTCATCCAGCAGGGCAAGGTGGACCTCGTCATCGCCACCTACACCATCAACGACAAGCGCAAGCAGGTCGTTGACTTCGCCGGACCGTACTACGAGGCCGGCCAGGCGCTGATGGTGAACAAGGACAACACCTCGATCACCAAGCCGGAAGACGTCCGGGGCAAGAACGTGTGCTCCGTGACCGGTTCCACCCCTGCTGCCACGATCGTGGAGAAGTACGGAGCAGTCCTCGTTCCGGCCGCCACCTACTCCGCCTGCCTCGAGCCGCTGCGCAACAAGCAGGTCGAAGCCATCACCACGGACAACGTCATCCTCGCCGGCTTCGTGGCCAAGGAACCCGACGCGTTCAAGCTGGCCTCGGACGAGACGTTCACCAAGGAGCCCTACGGCATCGGCCTGAAGAAGGACGACACGGCCTTCCGCACCTGGCTCAACGACCAGCTCGAAGCCTTCGCCAAGGACGGCTCCTACAAGAAGGCCTGGGAAGCCACCGCCGGCACTGTCATCAAGACCGCCCCGGAGCTCCCCGCCCTGGACCGTTACTAGCCTGAAACCGGCGGTCACCGGGGCGGCGACTTTCCGGCCCGGTGACCGCCGTTCGCAAGTTCCGTTCCATTTCCCCCGACG
Source organism: Arthrobacter sp. (assembly GCA_025464875.1). Taxonomy (GTDB): domain Bacteria; phylum Actinomycetota; class Actinomycetes; order Actinomycetales; family Micrococcaceae; genus Arthrobacter. Next base: position 921 of record JAODMV010000084.1, read on the forward strand.
CAGCCGAAAGATCTTATGGACGTCATTATCGAAAACCTGCCGCTGTACTGGAACGGTTTTCTCAGAACCCTGTTCCTGTCAGCAGTTTCCGGCGTGATAGCCCTGCTGCTGGGAACTCTCCTTGCAGCAGCCAGGGTTTCACCTGTCGCGGCCCTACGGGGATTCAGCATGGCCTACGTGGAGATTGTCCGCAACACTCCGCTGACCATTGCCTTCTTCTTCTCCGCCATTGTGCTTCCCCGGCTGGGCGTGACATTTCAGCAGTTCGAGGTCGCGGCCATCATCGCGCTCAGCACCTACACGGCCGCGTTCGTGGCCGAAGCCGTCCGCTCGGGCGTCAACAGCGTCCCTGTCGGCCAGGCCGAGGCCGCCCGCAGCATCGGCATGCAGTTCAGCCAGGTGCTGTCCCTGATCATCCTCCCCCAGGCCGTGCGAACGGTGATTCCACCGCTGATCAACATCATGATCGCGCTTGTCAAGAACTCGTCCATTGCGGGCGCATTCTTCGTCCTCGAGCTCTTCGGCTACGGCCGCCAGCTCGCTAACGCCCACGGCGACCAGGTCATGTGGGTGCTCATCGGCGTCGCGTTCTTCTACCTGCTGATAACTGTCCCGCTGGGACTACTCGCCAGTACCGTCGAACGAAAGGTGGCGATCGCGCGATGAGTTCGGTTCTCTACGATGTCCCGGGGCCGAAGGCCCGTCGTGTATCCCTCATCGGCTCGATTGTGGGCATCGTCCTCATCGGCGGCCTCCTCGCGTTCGCCGTTTCCACGCTCGCGCAGCAGGGCATTTTCGAAGCTCAGCGCTGGCAGGTCTTCGCGATTCCCGACGTCTGGAAGCTGATCGGCGACGGCATCGTCGCCACCCTGAGCGCCGCCGCGGTGGCGGCCGTCATCGCCTTCCCGCTGGGACTCCTGCTCTGCCTCCTACGGATCTCCGAAGTCCCCGCCATCCGGATCCCCACCCGGATCGTGCTGGAATTCCTGCGCGGCATGCCTGTGGTCCTGATGATGCTGTTTGTGCTCCTGGTCTTTGCGACCAGCCCCTTCGTCGCGGTGGTGACCGGCCTGGTGCTGTACAACTCCGCGGTGTTCGCGGAAATCATCCGCGCAGGCATCCAGTCGCTGCCCAAGGGCCAGCGGGAGGCCGGCCTGGCCGTGGGCTTGACCAGTTTCCAGTCCCGCCTGATCGTCGAGCTTCCGCAGGCGATCCGCCGGATGATGCCGTCACTGGTGGCGCAACTGGTGGTCCTGCTGAAGGACACCTCGCTGGGCTACATCGTTTCGTACGAGGAACTGCTCCGGAAGGTCCAGCTCATGGCGGACGTTCTCGGCCCCCAGTACCTGTTCCCGGTGTTCTTCGTGGCAGCGGCACTCTACATCACCATCAACTTCTCCGTCTCGCGGCTGGCCATCTGGATCGAACGCCGCGGTTCCAAGAAGGCGGCCGGCGGCGTTGCCAAGGCCGAACCGGCGGCAGTCGAGGCTGCAGCAAAGTAGGTCCCTCCGCCGGTCCAGGCTTGGACCGGAGCAGTGTCCTGACACAGGCGAAGGGCCCGGATCCGCGGATCCGGGCCCTTCTGCGTGCAGCGCCACTGTGCGGCGCCAGGTGTGCGCCGCTCAGGCCAGCCAGCTCCGCAGGACCCGAAGGCATTCGCGGATCGCGTCGGCCTCAACGTGCTCGTTGTCCTTGTGCGCCAGCAGCGCATCGCCCGGGCCGAAATTCACGGCCGGGACCCCCAGCTCGCTGAAACGCGCGACGTCGGTCCAGCCGTATTTCGGCTTCGGCTCCGCTCCCACGGCGGCGACAAAGGACGCGGCCGCCGGGTGGTTCAGTCCGGGACGTGCCCCGGCGGCGCTGTCGGTGCGGACGACGTCGAACCCGGCCAGCAGTTCCCGCACGTGTTCCTCCGCCTGTTCCGGGGTCTTATCCGGCGCGAAGCGGTAGTTGATTTCCACGATGCAGCGGTCAGGGATGACGTTGCCGGCGGTGCCGCCGTTGATCTTCACGGCGTTGAGGCTCTCCCGGTAGTCCAGCCCGTCCACGTTGATGGACCGGGGTTCGTACTCGGCCAGCCGGGCCAGGATCGGCGCCGCGGCGTGGATGGCGTTGCTGCCCATCCAGGCCCGCGCCGAGTGGGCGGCCTCCCCCCGCGTGGTGGCTTCGAAGCGGCTGGTGCCGTTGCACCCGCCCTCCACGGTCCCGTCCGTCGGCTCCAGCAGGATCGCGAAATCCCCGCCCAGCAGCTCGCCGTGGTTGCGCACCAGGCGGCCCAGCCCGCTCTTCACGGCCTCGACTTCCTCGTGGTCATAGAAGACGAAGGTGACGTCCTTGCCCGGCTCCGCGCCGCCGTCGAACAAGGTGGCGGCCAGCGCGAGCTGCACGGCGACGCCGCCTTTCATGTCGGTGGCGCCCCGGCCGTAGAGGACGCCAACGCCTGGCGCCCCCGAGGGCCAGTAGGAGGGGACCGTCCCGAGCGACCCCTCGGTGGTAGGCAGCGGCACGGTGTCCAGGTGTCCGGCCAGGATGACCCGCTCGGCGCGGCCGAGGTTGGTGCGGGCGATGATCGAGTCACCGTCCCGGACCAGTTCCAGCTGCGGGATGGTGCGCAGCGCCTGCTCGACGGCGTCGGCCAGCTCCGTTTCGTTGCCGGACACGCTGTTGACGTCAATCAGGGCAGCCGTGAGTAGCGCCACGTCCTGGCGGAGGTCCAGGCGGGCGGGGGCGTTAAGGGCAGTCACCGTTCCACTTTATATCCGCGCCTCCGGCCACCGGGATTCGGAACCCGCGGACGCTCTCGTTAGACTTGGGCCATGACTGAAACCGCTTCTCCTGCCGTGCCCGCAGACTCCCGCTCCGCCTATGGCTACGGGGTGGCCACCATCTCCAGCCGCGCCGGCGCAGCCACCGTCCTGGATGTATGGTTTCCGGCCCCGGCCCTCGGAATCGCGGCCGAGCACCTCCGGGACGTGGACAACGCGGACCCGGCGCTGAGCGAGCTCGCGGCCAGCGGCGCCGACGCGGACCGCGGCACCGAGCAGCAGGTTGTCTTCGTCCAGATCAACCTCGACGAGGCACCCGCCGACACGGCCGACGCCTACCTGCGCCTGCACCTGCTCTCCCACCGCCTGGTCCAGCCGAACAGCATCAACCTGGACGGCATCTTCGGCAAGCTGGCCAACGTGGTGTGGACCAACTTCGGGCCCGCATCCGTGGAGGACTTCGAACTGACCCGGGCACGGCTGCGCCGCCGCGGCCCCGTGACGGTCTACGGCGTCGACAAGTTCCCGCGGATGGTGGACTACGTCGTCCCCTCCGGCGTGCGTATCGCCGACGCCGACCGCGTCCGCCTCGGCGCGCACCTGGCCGCAGGCACCACGGTCATGCACGAAGGCTTCGTGAACTTCAACGCCGGAACGCTCGGCACCTCCATGGTCGAGGGCCTCATCTCGGCCGGCGTGGTTGCCGGTGACGGCACCGACGTCGGCGGCGGCGCTTCGATCATGGGGACCCTCTCCGGTGGCGGCAAGGAAAAGATTGCCCTGGGCGAGCGCGTCCTGCTCGGCGCCAACTCCGGCGTCGGCATCAGCATCGGCGACGACTCGGTGGTGGAGGCAGGCCTCTACGTCACGGCCGGAACGCGCGTCCGCGTCGTCGGGCCCCAGGACGCCGACGGCGAGGACACCACCCGGGTCGTCAAGGCCGTGGAGCTCTCCGGCGTTCCGAACCTGCTCTTCCGCCGCAACTCCACCACCGGCGAGGTGGAAGTGCTCCCCCGCAAGGGGCAGACCGTGGAGCTCAACGAGGCTCTGCACGCCAACTGACCCGGCGGAACGGACGAGCTGCCGGTCCGGGAATTGACCGGCCGGGGAATTGAGCGACCCGGCAGCCGTCCGCCGGAGAATGAACCGGCCCGGAAGGGCCCGAGGGAGTAGTTCCGTGGCACGAAGAGCGAGCTGGCGCCGTCGGACCGTGCTGTTGCTGGTGCTCGCGATGGTCGCCGGCGCGATCTACACGGCGGTGGCGTTCCTGCAGCGTTCGGAGACCCTGATCACCGAACGCTGCACCGCCGACGCCGGCGGCCGCAGCGGCGATCTGGCCACCGACCAGGCGGCCAACGCCGCCCTCATCACCGCCGTCGCGATCCGGCGCGGACTTCCGGCGCGGGCGGCCAGCATCGCGCTGGCCACGGCCCTGCAGGAATCCAAGCTGCGCAACATCGATTACGGGGACAAGGCCGGCCCCGACTCCCGGGGGCTGTTCCAGCAGCGGCCGTCCCAGGGGTGGGGCACCACGGAGCAGGTGATGGAGCCGTACTACGCCAGCAACGCCTTCTACGATGCCCTCGTGAAGGTCTCCGGCTACGAGTCGATGAACATCACCGACGCCGCGCAACGAGTCCAGCGCTCGGCCTACCCTGATGCCTATGCCAAGCACGAGGGGGTGGCCCGGGCGTTCGCCTCCGCGCTGACCGGACAGACTCCGGCAGGCCTCGACTGCTCGCTGCGGGCGCCCGACGCGGCCGGTGATCCGGACGTCGTACTGGAAGGACTGACCGCGGCTTTGGGCGATGTTCCGGCCTCCGCGGACGGCACAACACTGCTGGTGGAGGCCGAGGGCACCCAGGCCTGGGCCGTGGCGCACTGGGCGGTGGCCAACGCGAAAGCGCTCTCCATTACCGAGGTCCAGGTGGACGACAGGCGCTGGAACCGGGAGTCCCGCGACGGCTGGCAGGCCGCCCAGGTGCCGCCGGGACAGCTCAGGATAACGGTCGCCGAGGCTCCCGGGTCATAACGAGCCCTCCGCCGGGGAGCTGTCAGGCCAGGGGTGCTGTCAGGCCAGGGGTGCTGTCAGACGAGCAGGTCGACCACCGGTTGCACGTAGCTGCGGAACAATTGCGGCTGGGACAACAGCTCCCGGCTCATGATGATCGTGTCCGGCTCCAGGTACCAGGCCCGCGGTTGCGCCAGGGGCAGCTCGATGATGGTCAAGGTGAAATCCCGGGAAGCCCGGCCCGTCTGGAGCAGCCGGTCATCCACCATGTCGGCCAGCAGGTGCGGGGCGCCGTGGGCTTCCCGCTCCGCTTCAAGGGCCGCATATTCGCCCCCGCGTTCCCGGGCCCAAGTCAGGGCCGCGCCAAAATGCGCCTGGAGCAGACGCCTGAGTGCGGGCGAATTGCTGAAAGCCCGGAAACCCGGCGGGGCCAGTTCCGGCGACATTTTGGGGTGTGCCTTCAGCAGCTGATCCCACCATGCCTCCCACTCCGTCTTGAGGGCGCTGATACCGCCGACCTCGGCGATGAGATGCGAGTGGTCCGAGGAGTGAATTTTTGGTGCCACGTGGCTCAGTGCTGGGTGCCCAGCACCGTCCAGGCCGGCGGCGTCGCGAACGTAAAGCGCAATGCTCATTGGACCCGAAGTGTCCATGGTGATCCGCCAGCCAGGACCGCCTGTGTGGTGCATCCGATTGCCTCCCTCGGCAAGACCTACGCTCCCAGTGTATTCCTGAAGTTAAGGCACGTTAATGGCCGTCCGCGCGCCGGCCAGGCCCGCCAAATGGGCTTCCAGGACGTCCCGGCACACCCCCGCCGTCATCCACTCCGGCTGCAGCAGCGCATGCATCGTCAGCCCGTCCAGGGTCGCCAGCAACCTTTCCGCCTCAGTGACCAGCCGCTGACTGGCGGCGTTGCCCGCGCCCGTATTCGGGGCCTGGGCCGCCTCGTCTGCATCGTCCGCGCCGGCTGCGGAAAGCTCCATCACCAGCCGGCCCACGATGGCCGCCACGGCACGGTGGCTGCGATCGGCCTCCGGGGCCAGAAAAAGCTTCGTTCGGGCCGCGTTCTTGAACGCCAACCAGACGCAGGCGTCGACGGCGCGCTCCTCGTCCAGGGGCAGGAATTCTCCCAGCAGGGTTAAGACCCCCAGGTGGTGCTCCGCGGTGCCCGGTGCCAGCTCCGCCAGCCGCGCATCGGCTGCCGACAGGCGGCCGATGACCCGGTCCACCACCACACCGAAGGAATGGACCAGCAGTTCCTCGCTGCTGGCGAAGTAGTGGCGGACGGATCCGACCGCCAACTGCGCCTCATCCGCGACCTCCCGGAGGGACGCCCGTTCTAGTCCGTCCGCTGCAATGATCCGAAAGACCGCCTCGACCACTTCCTGGCGCCGGAGTGCGGCATCGACAAATTTGGGCATTAGTCTTTTTTAGCACGGATGTGCCTGAATCCCTGCGGGGCACACCGGCCGCCGGCCCCCTGGGTTTGCTTTGCCCGCGGCCCGCCCCCGCTTGGGATAACGTAAAGCCATGAGAATTTTGGTTACCGGCGGGACCGGCTACATCGGCTCGCACACCGTCCTGTCCCTGCAGGAGGCCGGACATGAGGTCGTGGTCATCGACAACCTGGTGAACTCCAGCGAGGAATCCCTGCGCCGCGTCGCCGAGCTCAGCGGCAGCGCCGCCGTCTTCCACCGGGTGGACCTGGTGGACGAGGCCGCCGTCGATGCCGTCTTCGACGAGCACCGGATTGATGCCGTCATCCACTTCGCCGGCCTCAAGGCCGTCGGGGAGTCCGTCCGGGAACCCCTGAAGTACTACCACAACAACCTCGTCGGCACCCTGACCCTGCTCCGGGTGATGGACCGGCACGACGTGCGCTCGATCGTCTTCAGCTCCTCCGCCACGGTCTACGGCGAGCACAACCCGATCCCGTACATCGAGAAGATGGAGATCGGTGCCAACAACCCCTACGGCCGGACCAAGGAACAGATCGAGGACATCCTCGCGGACCTCGGCGCGGCGGACGGGCGCTGGCACATCGCCCTGCTGCGCTACTTCAACCCGGTCGGCGCCCACCCGTCGGGCCGGATCGGCGAGGACCCGCAAGGCATCCCCAATAACCTCGTGCCCTTCATCGCCCAGGTCGCCGTCGGCCGGCGCGAGAAGCTGATGGTGTTCGGCGGCGACTACGACACCCCGGACGGCACCTGCCTGCGCGACTACATCCACGTCGTGGACCTCGCCG
>JAODMV010000140.1 GCA_025464875.1 Arthrobacter sp.
TGATGCGGTCGGCCAGCTGGAGGGCCTCGTCGACGTCGTGCGTCACCAGCAGCACCGTGGTGGGCTCGGCGCGGTGGATGTCGAGCAGCAGGTCCTGCATCTTGATGCGGGTCAGGGCATCGAGCGCGCCGAACGGCTCGTCGAGCAGGAGAACGCCGGGGTTGCGGGCCAGGGCGCGGGCCAGCGAGGCGCGCTGGGCCATGCCGCCGGAAATTTCCCGCGGACGGTGCTTGGCGAAATCCTTCAGGCCCACCAGCTCCAGCAGCCGGGCGACCTTCGCTCTGCCCGCCTTGGCGCTGACGCCGCTAGGCAGGCCGATCGCGACGTTGGCCTGCAGGGTGTGCCACGGCAGCAGCCGCGGTTCCTGGAAGGCGAACGCGCAGCGCGAGTCAATGCCCTGGACCGGGGTGCCGTCAATGTCCACGCTGCCGGAACTGGGCGAGTCGAGTCCGGCGGTGGCGCGCAGCAGGGTGGATTTGCCGCAGCCGGAGGTGCCGAGGATGGCCAGCACCTCACCGGCACGTACCTCGAAGTCCACGTCCCGGAGGACGGTGCGGGCCTCCGGGCCGGAGCCGAACGTGCGGCGCAGGGCGCGGAAGGACACGGGCAGCGCGGAGGCGGAGCCGGTGCGGGTGGAAGCCTCGGCCTGGCCGTCCGGGGACGTCTCAGGCGCGGAGGAGGAGAGGACAACAGTCATAGGGGTCTCCATCGGTCCTGGCAGTAGCACCCTACGGAAAGAGCCTTCGGTCCGGGTGGTCAGTCCGGCCGTTCCCGCGGCTCATTACCTTGCTATCGCCGGATTCCAGGGAGGTTTCCGGCGACCAGGGTTGCTGCGGCTTCATCGATCCAGGTCTCTTGGCCGCTCGGGATGGTCGCTTTCCACTAAACCGGATGCCAGGCCTTTCTTCAAATTGGGGCGCTTGACCGCCGTAATATTCGTTCACGCGCCGGGCTCGGGCGACTGGTCAGTCATTTGTTCGGAGTATGCTTATCGGTCCCTTGCGCGGACGTCCGCGGGGTTGTCGGCGGAGGCTCGGCGCGTAGGCTGTCTTCATGGCCCACGTAAATGATCCGGCAGTCCTGGCAAGGCTCATGCGCACCAAAGGAAGGTGGGCCGTCGTCGGCCTCACCACTAATGAATGGCGCGCCGCCTACGACACCTCCCTGTTCATCCGGGACCGTCTGGGCATGGAGATCATCCCGGTGAATCTTCCCGGCGACGCTGTCCACGGCGAAACCGGGTACCGCAAGCTGGCTGACATCCCGGAAAGTAAGCAGCCCATCGACGTCGTGGACTGCTTCGTGAATTCGCAGAAGGTGGGCGACGTCGTCGACCAGGCGATCGCGGTCGGCGCCAAGGCCGTCTGGCTGCAACTGGGCGTCATCGATGAAGCGGCGGCCGAGCGGGCCAAAGCAGCCGGCCTGGACGTGGTCATGAACGCCTGCCCCGCGCAGCACGCCGCCCGTCTCGGCCTGTAGCCACCGTATTGCCCGGGCCGAATGTCGGTGCGGGGCAGTAGGCTCGAAGCATGGATGCAGCTGCACTCCGAGCGCTCTGCCTCGGTTTTCCCGGCGCCTTCGAGGACTTTCCGTTCGGTCCTGAGACGTCCGTGTTCAAGGTGCGGGCCGCGGTCTCCGGCGGCGCACGGCACGAAGCCAAGATGTTTGCCCTGTCCTCGATGGACGATGCCGCCCTCTCGGTGAGCCTCAAGTGCGAGCCGGCGCTGGCCGAACAGCTGCGGGCCGTCCACCCGGAAATCACCGGAGCCTGGCACCTGAACAAGACCCACTGGAACGGCGTCCGGCTGGACGGCTCGCTGCCCGATTCGATGGTCCGCGACCTGGTCGAGGACTCCTATGATCTGGTCGTGGCCACCTTGAGCCGGCGCCAGCAGGAACAGCTCGGATGGGCCAGGCTCACCCGAGGCGCCGCCCCGAAGGCGGGCACGTGAGCGGCCCGCGGATTGCGTCCGGCGAGTTGAACTACCAGGGGATCGGCTCCACGGAACACGGCCGGCCGCCGGCCGACGTCGAGTGCCTCGTCTCGCGGGCCTACCTGGGGGAGGGGCTCACGGCATACCGGCGGGCGGTCCGGGGCCTGCTCACCTGGCAACTCCAGAAGAAGTCCGGGCTCCGAGTCCGGGCGGAGTCCGACGTCGTGGTCCCGGGGGCGCGGGTGGTGAGCGGTTTCGGCGTCGGGCCGTTCCGGATCGATGCGCCCTGCGAGGTCGTCTGGGTCCGCCGCCCGGTGTCCGCGGACGTGCCCCAGTCGGCAGGATTCGGTTACGGCACGCTGCCGGGCCACCCGGTGCGCGGTGAAGAGGCGTTCGAGATCTCCATCGATGAGAAGGGCGCGGTAAGCATCGCGATCACGGCCTTTGGCGTGCCGTCCAACTGGTTCTACGCGGCCGGCGGCGCCCTCACCCAGCGGGCCCGGCGACTCGTCACTTCCCGCTACATTAGGAGTGCGCAAGAACTGGCCGCAGGTGTGAGCTGAGCAGGAGCAAGCAGATGCTGGATCAACAGACCCTAGACCGGCTGTGGGACTTCGACAATCCCGGGCTCTCGGAGGCCCGCTTCCGGGCGGCGACGGCGGACCCGGGCTTCGACGCCGACGAACGGGCCGAGTTAGCGACCCAGCTGGGCCGCTCCATCGGGCTGCAGGGCCGCTTCGAGGAAGCCGATGAGCTGCTGGATTCGATCGACGGCGATGAACCCACGGTGGCCGTCCGGGTGCTGCTGGAACGCGGCCGGGTGCTGAACTTCAGCGGCCACGCGGCCATGGCCGTGCCGTTGTTTGAACAGGCCGCAGAACTCGCGGACCATCTGGATGAGGAATTCCTGGCGGTGGATGCGCTCCACATGCTGGCCGTCGCGGACGCCGCCCACACCGAAACCTGGACCCGCAGCGCGCTGGAATACGCCTCAACGGCGCACGACGCCACGACCCGGCGGTGGATGGCGGCGCTGCACAACAAGCTGGGCCGGACCCTGCACGACGCCGGCCGCTGCGCCGAGGCGATGGTGGAGTTCCAGCTCGCCGAGCAGTGGGCGGAACGGGCGGGCACGCCGCGGCAGCAGGAACTGGCGCGGGAAGCCATCGACTCCTGCTGAGGGAGCAGTCGCTAGCATTAAGGGCATGTGGATCGGCTGGATCGAATTCGACCTCCTCCTCGGCGACGTCCACAGCCTGAAAGAGAAGCGTTCCGCGGTGCGGCCCGTGGTGGCCGAAATCAAGCGCCGTTTCGACGTCTCGGTGACCGAGGCCGGGCTGCAGGACCAATACCGGCGTACCGTCATCGGCGTCGGGCTGGTCTCGGCGGACCGCGCCCACCTCGTGGAGGTCCTCGGCGCCGTCGAACGCTTCGTGGCCGCCCGCCCGGAGATGGAGCTGCTCAGCGCCCGGCAGCGGGAACTCCGCAGCGACGACTGAACGTCCGGGGATCTGATTAAACGACTGCTCCGCAGCTGCCGTCTCGAGAAGGGCCGCTGCGGAGCAGTCGATGGCGCCGAAGGGCTAGCCGAAGTACTTCGGCAGGGTGGCCTCATGGGCCTCGCGGAGCGCCTCGAGGGACATGGTCTCGACGCCGTTGATCTCCAGCGTGCCGCCCTCAGCGTCTACGACGCCGATGCGGAGGTGCGGGAAGTTGCGGGCGGTGCACATGTCCTTGAAACGGATCTCCTCCGAGCGCGGGACCGACACGATGGCGCGGCCCTGGGATTCGGAGAACAGCGCCGTGAACAGGTCCACGCCGTCGCGGTCCAGGACGTCCTGCAGCGCGATCCGGGCCCCCACGCCATAACGCAGCGAGGACTCCACGAGGGCCGCCGCGAGGCCGCCTTCGGAGAGGTCGTGCGCGGAATCCACCATGCCGTCGCGGGAGGCGTTGATCAGGATCTCACCCAGCGCGCGTTCGGCGGCGAGGTCCACCTTGGGCGGCAGCCCACCGAGGTGTCCGCGCAGGTTGGACCACTCCGAACCGTCCAGTTCTGCGGCCGTCGTGCCCAGCAGGTAGATGGCCTGGCCGTCCTCGCGCCAGCCCGACGGCGTGCGGCGGGCGACGTCGTCGAACTTGCCCAGCACGGCCACCACCGGGGAGGGGTGGATGGGGACGGTGCCGGTCTGGTTGTACAGCGAGACGTTGCCGCCGGTGACCGGGATGCCCAGCACCATGCAGGCGTCGGACAGGCCGCGGATGGCTTCGGCCAGCTGCCACATGACGTCGGGGTCCTCGGGAGAACCGAAGTTCAGGCAATCGCTGACGGCCATCGGCACGGCGCCGGTGGTGGCGACGTTGCGGTACGCCTCGGCCAGGGCCAACTGTGCGCCGTGGTACGGATCGAGGTAGGTGTAGCGGCCGTTGGCGTCGGTGGCCAGGGCCACGCCCAAACCGGTTTCCTCGTCCACCCGGACCACTCCGGCGTCATCCGGCATGGCCAGCGCCGTGTTGCCGCCGACGTAGCGGTCGTACTGGCTGGTGATCCAGGACTTGTCGCACATGTTCGGCGAGGCAACGAGCTCCGTAATGGCGGCGGCCAGTTCCACGGGGGCCGAAGGGCGGCCGGCGTCCTGCACGGACCCGGTGAAGGAGTCGGCCTGCACGGCGTCCTGCCATTCGGGGCGGGCGTACGGGCGGTCGTAGACCGGACCGTCGTGGGCCACGGTGCGCGGGTCGACGTCGACGATGACCTCGCCTTCCCACGTGATGATCAGGCGGCCGGTGTCAGTCACCTCGCCCAGCCAGGAGTACTCCACGGCCCACTTGTCCATGACTGCTTCGAAGGCGGCGATGTTCTCCGGGGTGACCACGGCCATCATGCGTTCCTGCGACTCGGACATCAGGATTTCGCCCGGGGTCAGCGTGGGGTCACGCAGCAGGACGGAGGTCAGTTCGACTTCCATGCCGCCGTCGCCGTTGGAGGCGAGCTCGGACGTGGCGCAGGAAATGCCTGCGGCGCCCAGGTCCTGGATACCCTCAACCAGCGAACCCTTGAACAGCTCCAGGCAGCACTCGATCAGGACCTTCTCGGCGAAGGGGTCGCCCACCTGGACGGCGGGGCGCTTGGACGGCTTGGTGTCGTCGAAGGACTCCGAGGCCAGCACCGAGGC
>JAODMV010000141.1 GCA_025464875.1 Arthrobacter sp.
ACCGCGGCCAGGCCTTCGAGGTCTGTGCGGACCTCGTGGACCGCATCAAGGCCGAGGTTCCGATCTGGAAGGAACAGTTCTTTTCCGACGGGACGGTCGAATGGGTCGGTGCGAACGGATAAAGCGAGCGGGTAAATCCGCCGCTGTTTGGCCCTGCGGCGGAGGTAGTGCAGTCGGCCGGTTCCGGAAGGCACCGGCCCCGGCGGTAGGGTTGATGCCATGACCGAACAACTCGCAGTCGCCGTGCTGGGCGCGAACGGGCGCATGGGCGCCGAGGCAGTGAAGGCCGTTGAAGCGGCCCCGGACCTGAAGCTCGTGGCCGCCCTGGGCCGCAACGACTCCCTGGACACACTCGTCGACGCCGGCGCCCGGATCGTGGTGGACCTGACGGTTCCCGACAGCACCGAAGCCAACGTCCGCTTCGCCGTCGAACACGGCATGCACGCCGTCGTCGGAACCACCGGCTGGAACGCGCAGAGGTTGGCACGGCTGGACGAGCTGCTCGCCGGCCGGCCCGAGGTCGGTGTCCTCATTGCCCCCAACTTCGCCCTCGGATCCGTCCTGGCCTCGGCCTTTGCGGCGAAGGCGTCCAAGTACTTCGAATCGGTCGAGATCATTGAACTGCACCACCCGGACAAGGTGGACGCCCCCTCGGGAACGGCCGTGCGCACCGCGCAGCTGATCTCGGCCGAGCGGGCCGCCGCCGGGGTAGCCCCGAGCCCTGATGCCACCAGCACCGAACGCCCGGGCGCGCGCGGCTGCGAGGTCGACGGTGTCCGCGTCCACAGCGTCCGCCTCCGCGGCCTCGTGGCGCACCAGGAAGTCCTGCTGGGCGGCCCGGGGGAGCAGCTGACCTTACGGCACGACTCCTTCGACCGCGCCTCCTTCATGCCCGGCGTGCTGCTGGGCGTCCGCAATGTGGCCGCTCATCCGGGGCTGACCGTGGGCCTGGACGGCTACCTGGACCTGGGACTCTGACGGTCATGACCAACGTGCTGACGGCCCTGAAATCCAACCGCACCAAGATCTGGGTCGGCGCGGTCACCCTGCTGCTGGTCTTCTACCTGGTGGTGTCCCTGCAGCGTTCGGTGCTGCTGATGTCCGACCCCAACCTGGTGGCGAAGGCAATCGGCGTGGCCTACCTCGTGCTGCCGGTGATCGGGGGCTGGGCGCTCGTCCGGGAGCTGCTGTTCGGCGCCCGTACCGAACGGATGGCCAAGGTCCTCGAAGCCGAGGGCGGGCTGCCCGAGGACACCCTGCCGCGCACCCCCGCCGGACGGATCATCCGCGAGGCCGCGGACCGCGAATTCGAGAAGTACCGCGTCGAGGCCGAAGCGGCGCCGGAGGACTGGCGTTCCTGGTTCCGGCTCAGCTGCGCCTACGACGCCGCCGGCGACCGCAAACGGGCCCGCGCCTCCATGCGCGACGCCGTGCGGCTGTTCCGCACCGGGGCGCCGCAAGCCTGACCCCAGGGTTCAAAGCCTGACCCGCGGGGTTCAAGCCGAACGCACGAGCTCAGCGGATCCGCTCGGGCTGGTAGCGGCCGAGCTGGTTGGCGGCATGGGCCACCCATTCCAGCGGCCCGCGCCACCCCAGCTTCGCGAAGATCGTGCCGATCAGCAGGACGGCCGCTGCCTGCGCCCAGTACACGGTCTCCACCGTCCAGCCGGCCGGCAGCGGCTGCTCGTACAGGGCCGCCATGACCCACACGTGGGCCGTGTAAAGGGACAGTGTCATTGCGCCGGCACCGCGGAGCGGGAGCAGCAGATCGAGCTCGAGCCATTCGCCGAGCCGGCCCAGCAGCAGGCAGGCGCCGACGACGGCGGCCGCGACCGCCGAGGTGTGCAGCAGGTCCAGCGTGGTGCCCGCGTGCGGGGAACTCGTCGCCAGCCACCACCATGAGCCCGACTGCTCGACGCCGCTCAAGTTGACCATCAGCAGGCTCTCGAGGGGGTACGAGGGATCCAGCAGGCCCGCCTTCAGGGCTTCCCTGCCGCCCAAGTCCTCCATCAGAACCACACTCAGCCATTTGCTCAGGAGCGCCACCACCGTTCCGCCGGCCAGCAGCAGGACCTGCACGGCCGCCTTCGAGAGCAGCAGGCGGCCGATCACCAGTCCGATCAGCAGATACGCGATCCATTGCAGGACGGGGTAGTAGCCGGTCAGGAACAGGTCGCCGAGCAGCGCCGCCGGGGTGGCCAGGTCATCCCAGCTGGGGTTGTGTCCCAGCCGCAGGGGCGGGTTGGCGGCCAGGAGCCAGGGCCGCAGCAGGTAGGCCAGGACCGGGGCGAGCAGGACCCAGGCGGCGGCCAGTCCCAGCAGCTGCTTGACGCGGAGGCCGATGAACGGAAGGACGCAGAGGAACAGCACGGCGTAGTGGACCAGGATGATGGCGATATTGACTTCCAACCCGCCGAGGGAGAGCCCGACGGCGGCCACCACCAGGGCCCGCAAGGCGATGCCGCGGCGGGCGGCCCGCAGATCGGAACCCTCGAGCGGCTGCTGCTTGCCCGTGGACAACGCCAGTCCGATCCCGGCCAGTACCGCGAAAAGCGCCGAGGCCCGCCCGGAGAACGTCAGCCCGACCCAGGTGGGAGTGAGCTGCTGATCTGCTGTGAGCGTGGGCAGCACGTGGGTTGCCATCATGCCAAGCAGTGCCAGCCCGCGGGCCGCATCGATTCCGGCCAGCCGTACGGCGGTCGCTTTGCCCTTGGTGGTCCGGGAGGGAGCAGCCGTTCCGCGCGGGGTCATCTCCCGATGCTCTCACACCCGGCCGTGCGCAAGCTCGCCGCCGCCGAGGTCCTTATTGCTCCGCCTCGGCGGGAAACCGGCCGAGGATGTCCAGTGGCACCGGGAAGGGCCGGCCCTTTCGGCCCAGGGCCCCGGGCCCGAACTGGCCCGCCGAGGCCCTGCGCGAGCGTGCCGTCGGGCGCTACTGCGCGGCACCTCCCGGCGGCCCAGCCGCATCCGCGTGGGCGTCGCCGCTGGCGCCGGACACTGGGGCGGCGCCTGCCGGCCCTTCGCAAGGTGACGCGCCGAGGGCCGAGTTTGACGATGATCACGGCGCCGTCATTGTCCTAACATGCCGCAGACAGGGTAACGTTTTTCATATGGCTGACTCTGACATTCGCTCTTACACGTTCGGAACCCTCGTGACCGCCATGGTCACCCCGTTCACCACCGACGGTGAGGTCGACTACAAGCAGTCCGCGGAGCTGGCCAGCAAGCTCGTCGACGACGGTAATGATGCCCTCGTTATTTCCGGCACCACGGGGGAGACCTCCACGCTGGAAGACGATGAAAAGGAAAAGCTGTTCCGCGTCATCGTCGAGGCCGTGGGGGACCGCGCCAAGGTCATCGCCGGAACCGGCACGAACCACACCTCGCACTCGATCGAGATGGCCAGGCGCGCCGCCAAGGCGGGGGCCCACGGCCAGCTGATCGTCACCCCGTATTACAACAAGCCGAGCCAGGCCGGCATCCAGGCCCACATCCAGGCCGTCGCCGACGCCGCTGACCTTCCCGTCATGGT
>JAODMV010000171.1 GCA_025464875.1 Arthrobacter sp.
TCGGCCTGCCGATGAGCTACCTGAAGCCCAAGGCCGACGAGCTGCTGGAGTTCGCGCAGCTCACGGACAAGGCCAAGTCCAAGGTGGACTCGCTCTCCGGCGGCATGAAACGCCGGCTCACGATCGCTCGTTCCCTCATCAACGAGCCGCGGATCCTCCTGCTTGACGAACCCACCACCGGGCTGGACCCGCAGGCCCGGCATATCCTTTGGGACCGGCTGTTCCGGCTCAAGGAGCAGGGCGTCACCCTGATCCTGACCACCCACTACATGGACGAGGCCGAGCAGCTCTGCGACCGCCTGATCGTGGTGGACAAGGGCAAGATCATGGCGGAGGGCTCACCAGCGAGCCTGATCCGCGAGTACTCCACCCGCGAGGTCCTTGAACTGCGCTTCGGCTCGGAACGCAACGCCACCGTCGGTGCCGAACTCGAAGGCATCGGCGAGCGGGTGGAAACGCTCCCGGACCGCGTCCTCATCTACGCTCACGACGGCGAAGCGGCCCTGGAACAGGTCTCCGCCCGCGGGATGCGCCCGGTCACCTCGCTGGTGCGCCGCTCCTCGCTGGAGGACGTGTTCCTGCGCCTGACCGGCAGGAGCCTCGTTGACTAAGGCCGTCCCCGCGCCCCGCGCACACGCGCCGCAGGTCTCGGCCGCCCGGGCCCGGCGCTGGGGGGCCTTCTTCTACGCCGAGCAGGTTCTGCGGGTCATGAAGGGCTACGGCTGGACCATCATTCTGTACGGCGTCGGGCAGCCGGTCGCCTACCTCTTCGCGATGGGCGTGGGCCTGGCCACGCTGGTCGACGCCAACGGCGCCGCTGCCTTCGGCGGCGTCAGCTACCTGACCTTCATCGCGCCGGCCCTGCTGGTCTCGGCCGCCGTCATGACCGCCGCCAACGAGTTCACCTTCCCCGTGATGGACGGCTTCAAATGGCGGCGGGTGTACTACGGCCCGCACGCCTCGCCGCTGACCCCGCAGCAGATCGCCGCCGGGCAGATCATCGCCGTCACCTTGCGCTTCCTGCTGCAATCGGCCCTCTACTTCGCCGTCGTCGCGCTGTTCGGCGCGTCTCCGAGCGGCTGGGGCTGGGTGTCGATCCTCGTAGCGACCCTGGCCGGGCTGTCCTTCGGCCTGCCCCTCATGGCCTATGCGGCGTCCATCAAGGAAGACAAGGGCCAGTTCGCCATGGCCATGCGCTTCATCGTCATGCCGCTGTTCCTGTTCTCCGGCACCTTTTTCCCGCTGGACACCCTGCCGCTTGCCGTGCGGTGGATCGGCTGGATCTCGCCGATCTGGCACGGCACCGAGCTGGGCCGGGTGTGCAGCTACGGCTACCCGGAGGCCCCGCTGCTCACCGTCGTGCACATCCTGTTCCTGCTGGCGCTCACCGTTGCCGGCTGGACCCTGACCAAGCGCCAGTTCATCACGAGGATGGGGTCATGAGCAGCGCCACCGAAGCGGCCCGGAACCGGCGCTTCGGGCCGTTGTACTCCCGCAACGTCCGCGCCGTCGTCGCCCGCGGGCTGATGGCCACCAAGAGCAGCAACTGGATGGTCATGCTCTCGGGCTTCTTCGAGCCGGTGCTCTACCTGATCTCCATGGGCGTGGGACTGGGGGCGATCGTCGGCCCGGTGCAGGGACCGGGCGGGCAGGAAATCTCCTACGCGGCCTACATCGCGCCGGCGCTGCTGGCTGTCTCCGCCATGAACGGCGCGGTCTACGACTCCACCTGGAACGTCTTCTTCAAGATGAACTTCGCCAGGCTGTACCAGGGCATGCTGTACACCTCCCTGGGGCCGCTCGACGTCGCCATGGGCGAGATCTTCCTCGCCCTGCTGCGCGGGCTTCTGTACGCCACCGGTTTCACCGCCGTGATGGGCGTGATGGGGCTGATCAGCACGCCCTGGGCCGTCCTGATGATTCCCGCCGCGGTGCTGATCGCGTTCGGTTTCGCGAGCTTCGGCATGGGCCTCACCAGCTTTCTGAAAACGTTCCAGCAGATGGACTGGATCAACTTCGTGATGCTGCCGATGTTCCTGTTCAGCGCCACTTTCTACCCGCTCAGCGTGTACCCGCAGTACATCCAGTGGCTGATCCAGGCCATGCCGCTGTGGCACGGCGTGGAGCTGCTGCGCCAGATCAGCGTGGGGGTGTTCACCCCGGCAGCCGCGCTCCACATCGGCTACTACCTGCTCATGATCGCCCTGGGGATACTGCTCACCAC
This sequence comes from Arthrobacter sp., assembly GCA_025464875.1. Lineage (GTDB taxonomy): Bacteria > Actinomycetota > Actinomycetes > Actinomycetales > Micrococcaceae > Arthrobacter. The sequence goes on from JAODMV010000171.1 coordinate 2,225, forward strand.
GGGCCGCCTGCGCCGGCTGTTCCTGAAGTAGCTCGGGCGCCCCGGACGGGAGCGCGTTCGCCGCGGGTGGAAGCGGGGCGGCCGGCGTTGCCGGTTTGCGATAATAGGCTCATGCAATCTTTGGGTTCCTCCTCGTCTTCGTCCACGCCGCTGAACCCGGCCAAGGGCAAGTTCTCCATGTTCCGCATCAGCGGACCCGGGATGACGGTCTTCGTCGTCGCGTTCATCGTCGCGGTCATCTTCGCCGCCAACCAGAACGACGTCGTCGGCTGGGTCGTTGCGATCATCGCCGCCTTCTGGCTCGCCCTGGCATCCTTCGTGGTCTTCAGCATCCAGAAGGCCGCCAAGAAGGCGGGCGCCAAGCTCAACGAGGCGCAGAACGCCTTCAACGCCGCCACCGGCCGGGCGCCGTCGTCGGTCAGCACCGACGCCGGATCCACCCGCCTGGTGGGAGAGCGCCGCGGGGCCGACGAGGTCCGCGACCTCAAGCTGGACCACTCCTTCAAGATCGTCCAGGTGCAGATCCGCGTCGTGGAGGAAGAGCGTGCCAAGGGCGATGCCGCCGACCAGGACACGATCCGCCGGGCGCTGGAAACCATCGAGATCACCGCCACCAACGCGCGTGACATGATCAAGTCCTCCGGCGGCGCCGACGAGCCCGTCCACGGAACCATCATCGACTAGAGTGGAGCGGGTGAGCTCGGCATTGAAGAAGGACAACCTTCGCATCGCATCGGTCAACGTCAACGGCCTCCGCGCCGCCTACAAGAAGGGCATGGCGGAGTGGCTCGAACCCCGAGAGGTGGACATTCTCTGCCTCCAGGAGGTCCGCGCGCCCGACGCGATCGTCCATGAACTCCTCGGCGAGGGCTGGTACATCCTGCATGCCGAAGCCGAAGCCAAAGGCCGCGCCGGCGTCGCGATTGCCTCCCGCACCGAGCCCCTCGAGACCCGCGTAGGGATCGGCGAGGACTACTTCGCCACCTCCGGCCGCTGGGTCGAAGCGGACTACCGGGTGCGCGACGCCGAGGGCCAGGCCTCCCAGCTGACCGTCGTCAGTGCCTACGTGCACTCGGGCGAGGTCGGCACCCCCAAACAGGACGACAAGTTCCGCTTCCTCGACGTCATGACCAGCCGGTTGCCCGAACTGGCCAAGCACAGCGATCACGCGCTGGTGGTGGGCGACCTGAACGTCGGCCATACGGAACGCGATATTAAGAACTGGAAGGGCAACGTCAAACGGGCGGGCTTCCTCCCCGAGGAGCGCGCCTACTTCGACCGCTTCCTCGGTGAGGAAATCGGCTGGAAGGACGTTCACCGGGGCCTGGCGGGCGACGTCGACGGCCCCTACACCTGGTGGTCGCAGCGGGGCAAGGCCTTCGACACCGACACCGGCTGGCGCATCGATTACCACATGGCCACCCCCGCCCTCGCTGCTGCCGCGGTCTCGGCCGTCGTTGACCGGGCGCCGTCCTGGGACACACGCTTCTCCGACCACGCCCCGCTGGTAGTGGACTACCGGCTCTAGTCTTAAGGCTTCCGCGAATGACCTCCCTTTCAACTGTGACCGACGCCGCCGTCTCACCCGATGCCTCGACCCCGGCACTCCCGACCGCCGGGGCCAGGCACCGCATCCTGTCCGGAATGCAGCCCTCCGCCGACTCGCTGCACCTGGGCAATTACCTCGGCGCCCTGGTGAACTGGGTCCGGATGCAGGACGAGTACGACGCGATCTTCTTCATCCCGGACCTGCACGCGATCACCGTCCCGCAGGACCCGGCGGAACTGGCGCACCGCACCCGGGTCACGGCCGCGCAGTACATCGCCGGCGGGGTCGACGTGGACAAGTGCACGCTCTTCGTCCAGTCCCAGGTGCCCGAGCACGCCCAGCTGGCCTGGGTCCTGAACTGCATCACGGGCTTCGGCGAGGCCTCCCGGATGACCCAGTTCAAGGACAAGGCCCTCAAGCAGGGCTCGGACCAAGCCAGCGTGGGACTCTTCACGTACCCGGTCCTGCAGGCCGCGGACATCCTCCTGTACCAGCCGCATGGCGTCCCGGTGGGCGAGGACCAGCGCCAGCACGTGGAGCTCAGCCGGGACCTCGCCCAGCGTTTCAACACACGCTTCGGCGAGACGTTCACCGTTCCGCAGCCCTTCATCCAGAAGGAATCGGCGAAGATCTACGATCTGCAGAACCCGACCGCCAAGATGTCCAAATCGGCGGAGTCACCGGCCGGCCTGATCAACCTCCTGGACGATCCCAAGGTCATCGCCAAGCGGATCAAGTCCGCGGTGACGGACGCGGAGACCGAGATCCGCTTCGACCGGGCGGCCAAGCCCGGCGTGTCCAACCTGCTGACCATCTATTCGGCGATCACCGGGCAGAGCGTGGACGCCCTCGTCGCCGCCTACGAGGGCAAGATGTACGGCCACCTCAAGGTCGACCTGGCCGAGGTCGTCGCCGAGCGACTGACCCCGATCCGGGCCCGCGCCAATGAACTGCTGGACGACCCCGCCGAGCTGGACCGCCTGCTGGCCCTCGGCGCGGACAAGGCCCGCGAGATCGCCTCGGCCACCCTCCGCGACGTCTACGCCAAGGTCGGCTTCCTGCCCTACGCCGGCAGCCAGGGAGTCCGCTAGGCCGATGTCCTCCGTCAGCAAAGTCACCGCAGATGCCACGCCAAGTGCCAGCAGCGCACCTCCGGGTGACGGGCAGACACGCAGCGAAGGCATCAGCATCGGCGTGATCTTGCGGTTCCCGCCGGACATCGCCGCGGAACTCCAGCGCTGGCGTGCCTCCTTCGGGGACCCGATGGCAGACGTCATCCCCGCCCACATCACGCTCGTCACGACCACCATGACCCAGGACTGGGAAGCGACCCGCAACCATGTCCGTGAGGTTGCCCGCAGGCAGGATCCGTTCACGGTGACCATCGCCGGCACCGGATCCTTCCGGCCGGTCTCCCCGGTGGTGTTCCTCAACGTCAAAGACGGCTTCGCTGACTGCGTCAGGCTGCACCAGCAACTCCAGACCGGGCCCCTGGAATGTGAGCTGCCTTTCGCGTACCACCCGCACGTCACCATCGCCCACGACGTGGCGCCGGAAAGCCTCGATGAAGCCGAAACGGTGCTCGAGGACTACAGGGCCACGTTCCCTGTGGCTAGCATGGGACTCTACGAGCACGACGACAACGGCATTTGGCAGCTACGGGAAGAGCTTGACTTTGGCACCGAACCTGACGACGACAGAGGCCGGGACGGCGCAGCAGACGCCCGCTGAGCCTCCCCTTCCCACCGAGCTGGCCCGGCTGAAGCTGGAAGTGATCCGCAAGCAGGTCGATTGGGGCAAGGCGCGCCGCTCCGGCGGCGGGCTGGCCTCGCTGCTGCCGATGGTCCAGTGGCTGCTGGCCCGGCTCAACACCGTCTTGCCGCTGCGGGCCTTCCAGCACTACAACCTCCAGCGCGGCCCGCTGATGAGCGCCGGCATCGGCTTCAACATGTTCTTCTCCATCACCGGCCTGCTGGCCACCGGCTTCTCCATCGCCGGGCTCCTGCTGCGCGGGCAGCCGGCGCTGCTGGACCGCGTGGTCGGCAGCGTCGCCACCAGCGCCCCCGGGCTGCTGAAGGTCGACGGCGGCGAGGGCCTGGTGGATCCGCAGGAGCTGCTGAACCCCGACGGCCTCGGCTGGGCGGCCGCCATCGCCGCAGTGGTGACGGTGGTGACCTCGCTGGGCTGGATCGCCGGCCTGCGGGACGGGCTGCGCGGCGTGATGCGGCTCGGTCCGCTGAAGATAAACCCCGTCGTCTTGAAACTGCGCGACGTCGGCACCCTCCTGCTGCTGGGGGTCGCCCTCGTGATCAGCGCCGGCGCGTCATTGGTGTTCGGCATCGCCGCGGGGTGGGTGACGGAGCAGGTCCAGCTGGATCCGCTGGTGGCCGTGCCGCTGGCCACCTCCATCAAGATCGCCGTGCCGCTCCTGCTGGGCTGGTGCACCGCGTTGATCATGTTCCGGCTGGCCGGAGGCCTCAAGCTGGCCCGCCGTTCCCTGCTGGAAGGCACCATCCTCGCGGCGCTGGGAACCGGCGTGCTGCAGATCTTCAGCGCCGAACTGCTCGCCGGTGCGGGCCGGAACCCCATCCTGGCGCCCTTCGCCATCATCATCGGCCTGCTCATCTGGTTCAACCTGGTGAGCCAGGTTTACCTGGTGTCCGCGGCCTGGGCAGCGATCCGTGAAGGGGACCTGAAGGCCGGGCCGGCCGACACCAAGACCGGGTGGGGCGCCCGCCGGGTCCAGCCGGGCCACACTCCGCCCGCGGAAAGCTCGCGGCGCCCGCGCCCAGCCGCGGCTACGCTCCGGCGTCGAGGTACTGGTCGGCCCACGCCGCGATAATCCTGGCCGCACGCGCCGCCTGGCCCTTGCCGGTCAGCAGGTGGTCGCTGCCCTCCAGCGAGACAAAGCTGCGCGGATGCCGGGCCGTCTGGAAGATCGCGCTGGCGTTGTCGATCCCGACCGTGTTGTCGGTGGGGGAGTGCAGCACCAGAAGCGGCTTGCGCAGCTGCCGGATGCAGTCCGTGAGGTCGGCTTTTTCGAGGTCCTCGACGAAGTGCCGGCGGATCTCCACCCGCTTTCCGCCGAGGTCCACTTCGGCGCGGCCCTCGCTCAGGATCCGGTCCAGCGCCGCGTCAAAGACATGCGCCACGTGCCTGGGCGAGAACGGGGCGCCCACCGTGGCCACGGCGTCCAGCTCCGGAATCTCCCGGGCGGCGGCGAGGACGGCGGCTCCGCCAAAGGAGTGACCCACGAGCAGCGAGACCGCCCGGCCGGACTCCCGCATGAATTCCGCGGCCTTGACGGTGTCCGCCACCTTGTGGCTGAAGGATCCCTCCGACCACAGCCCGGCCGACTCGCCGAGCCCCAGGTTGTCGAAACGGAGCATGCCCACGCCGCTGTCCGCCAGCGCCTTGCACATGCGCGACGCCGAGGGGCTGTCCTTGCCCAGCGTGAAGCCGTGCGAAAAAACTCCCCAGCCCAACACCCGCCCCTCGGGAAGATCGACTACGCCGGACAGCAGCTCGCCGGTGGAACCGTGGAACGAGACTTTTTCGGAACGGGACACGGCCGGCCCTTTCGGGGGTGGTTGGCGACTTCCTGGAAAACGACGTCGGCGCCATCCCCCAACATTTCCTACCCTCGCAAGCTCGGGCAGGGGACCCTATGTCGGTGGGCCCTGTTGGGGAACGGCGCCGTCTGTAAAGCCCGTCGATAAAACGGCCTGTGAAACGGGTGCTAGATCGCGCGGGACAGAATGGCCTGCTTGACCTCGGCGATGGCCTGCGTGACCTGGATGCCACGCGGGCATGCCTCGCTGCAGTTGAAGGTGGTGCGGCAGCGCCACACGCCTTCCTTGTCGTTGAGGATCTCCAGGCGCATGTCGCCGGCGTCATCACGGGAATCGAAGATGAAGCGGTGTGCGTTGACGATCGCGGCCGGACCGAAGTACTGTCCGTCCGTCCAGAACACCGGGCAGGACGAGGTGCACGCGGCGCAAAGGATGCACTTGGTCGTGTCGTCGAACCGCTCGCGGTCCTCGGGGGACTGCAGGCGTTCCTTGGTGGGCTCGTGGCCGCGGTTGATCAGGAACGGCATGACTTCGCGGAAGGACTGGAAGAACGGTTCCATGTCCACGATCAGGTCCTTCTCCACCGGCAGGCCCTTGATCGGCTCGACCGTGATGGGCTTGGACGTGTCGAGGTCCTTCAGCAGGGTCTTGCAGGCGAGGCGGTTACGGCCGTTGATGCGCATGGCATCGGAGCCGCAGACGCCGTGGGCGCAGGAACGGCGGAAGGAGACGGTGCCGTCCATTTCCCACTTGATCTTGTGCAGGGCGTCGAGGACGCGGTCCGTGCCGTACATGGTGACCTTGAAGTCATCCCAGGTGGCGTCCTCGGAGACCTCGGGGTTGTAGCGGCGCACGCGCAGGGTGACGTCGAAGGACGGGATCTCCCCGCCGCCTCCGATGTGCGCGGGCAGCTCGACTTTGGAGGCTGGCTCAGCGAGTTCAGCGGTCATCTTAGTACTTCCTCACCATCGGCTCGTAGCGCGTAAATACAACCGGCTTGGTGTCAAGCCGAATGCCGGCGATGGCTTCTGCGTCTTCCGCAGTTCCGTCCGCCGCGGCCTGATCGGCCTTGTACGCCATGGAGTGCTTCATGAATTTTTCGTCGTCGCGCTCGGGGAAGTCCTCGCGGAAGTGGCCGCCGCGGGATTCCTCACGGTGCAGGGCCGCCACGGTCATGACCTTGGCCAGTTCCAGCAGGAAGCCCAGTTCCACGGCCTCCAGCAGGTCAAGGTTGAAGCGCTTGCCCTTGTCCTGGACGCTGACGCGCTGGTACCGCTCCTCGAAGGAGGCGATGTCCTGCAGGACCTTGTTCAGGGTCTCGGCGGTGCGGAACACCTGCATGTTCAGGTCCATGGTCTCCTGCAGTTCCTGACGGATCGCAGCGACCTTCTCGGTGCCGTCCGAGGACCGCATGCGGTCCAGCAGTTGCAGGGTCTCGCCCTCCGGATCTTCGGGGAGCTCCACGAAGTCGGCCGTCTTGGCATACTCCGCGGCCGCGATGCCGGCGCGCTTGCCGAACACGTTGATGTCCAGCAGCGAGTTGGTGCCCAGGCGGTTGGAGCCGTGCACGGAAACGCAGGCAACCTCACCGGCGGCGAACAGGCCCGGGACAACGGTGTCGTTGTCCTGGAGCACCTGGGCGCTGATGTTCGTCGGGATGCCGCCCATGGCGTAGTGCGCCGTCGGGAAGACCGGAACCGGCTCCGTGTACGGCTCCACGCCCAGGTAGGTGCGGGCGAACTCGGTGATGTCCGGCAGCTTCGCGTCGATGTGCGCGGGCTCCAGGTGGGTCAGGTCCAGGAGGACGTAGTCCTTGTTCGGGCCTGCACCGCGTCCCTCACGGACTTCGTTGGCCATGGAGCGGGCCACGATGTCGCGGGGGGCGAGGTCCTTGATGGTGGGGGCGTAGCGCTCCATGAAGCGCTCACCCTCCGAGTTGCGCAGGATGGCGCCTTCGCCGCGGGCGGCCTCGGAGAGGAGGATGCCCAGGCCGGCGAGGCCTGTCGGGTGGAACTGGAAGAACTCCATGTCCTCCAGGGGGATCCCGCGGCGGAACGCGATGCCCATGCCGTCACCGGTCAGGGTGTGGGCGTTGGAGGTGGTCTTGAACACCTTGCCGGCGCCGCCCGTGGCGAACACCACGGACTTGGCCTGGAAGACGTGCAGTTCACCGGAGGCGAGGTCGTAGGAGACGACGCCGGCAACGCGCTTCTGCTTGTACGAGGTGCCGTCCTCGCGGACCGCGTCTTCCTCGACAGTCAGGAGGTCCAGCACGTAGTACTCGTTGTAGAACTCGACGTTGTGCTTGACGCAGTTTTGGTACAGGGTCTGCAGAATCATGTGGCCGGTGCGGTCCGCGGCGTAGCAAGCGCGGCGGACCGGAGCCTTGCCGTGGTCGCGGGTGTGGCCACCGAAACGGCGCTGGTCAATGCGGCCTTCGGGCGTGCGGTTGAACGGCAGGCCCATCTTTTCCAGGTCCAGGACGGCGTCGATCGCTTCCTTCGCCATGACCTCGGCTGCGTCCTGGTCAACCAGGTAGTCGCCACCCTTGACGGTGTCGAAGGTGTGCCACTCCCAGTTGTCTTCCTCGACGTTGGCCAGGGCTGCACACATGCCGCCCTGCGCCGCGCCGGTGTGGGAGCGGGTGGGGTAAAGCTTGGTCAGTACCGCTGTTTTCGCGCGCTGACCGGATTCGATCGCCGCGCGCATCCCGGCGCCACCGGCGCCGACGATGACGACGTCGTACTTATGGACCT
>JAODMV010000195.1 GCA_025464875.1 Arthrobacter sp.
CAACGACTTTTGACCAACTTCGATATCGAACTCGAGTTCTGGCCTTCTATCCCGGATTTCGCCCCTCGACGGCTATCGGCTTGCCGGCCGCCTAACTACAATCCGCTACGCATCAGCGCAGAGATACTCCACAACCTCCTGCCACCACGCCGACAACGCACCAATCCGCGCGTCGTCAAACGCAAGATGTCAGGCTGGCCGCTCAAACGGACACCCAAACCACTTAAGTAAACGGTTTTGGGCCTAGTTCAGGTTGTCGGGGATCCATCGTGCGAGGGCTTCGAGGATCACATCGAGCCCGATTTCGAACTCGTCCCCAAAGTCGTAACCGGGCCGGAGGACGTGTTCGGTGGCCATCTCGAGGAGGTGGGGATAGTTGCCGGCGGAGAACAGCCGGATCATCGGTTCGGCAACTTCGGTTATGGGCTTTGATCCGGCGAGGGGAAGGGCCGCCTCCTGGAGGGCGAATCCGTAGATATAGCTGTCGAGCAGGGCGTAGGCGTGCGCCGTCATCTGCACGGAAAGGCCCGCCCGGCGCAGTGTGCCGAGGGTCGCATCGTGGTGGCGCAGGGTTGCAGGACCGGGGGTGGTCCGGGATTCCAGGAGCCCGATCGCCCAGGTGTGGCGACTCAGTACCTCACGGACAGAGCTGGCGCGTCGATGCATTTCCGATCGCCAAGCGCCCTCCGCGGAGGGCAGTTCGATCTCGCTGAAGACGAGGTCGACGATGCCGTCAAGGATCTCGCCCTTGTTCGCGACGTAGTGGTAGAGCGACATCGGCTTGGCTCCCAGCGCCTGCGCCAGCGACCGTATCGTCAGCGATCCGATCCCTGCCTCATCGGCAAGCGCCACAGCACAGCGCAACACCCGGTCCCGGCTGAGCGGTACGCGCTCCTCGGAACTTTCACTTATTTGCTGTGCCACATTCCTCACCCTATCGCAATTTCGTACTAAGTACGGTACGGTGAGCGTGCTTAGTACGAATAGGTGTGGCTGGGAGCCGTTAGTCCGATAGGAAACGGTAATGACGTCCCAGGAACAGCACGCGGCAGCGAGTCATGGCGCCGCAGGCACGGCGCGGACGATGCGGGCGATCGTGCAGGACGCCTACGGCTCCGCGGATGTTCTCCGCATGGCGCGCATTCCCCGGCCCACGCCGGCGGACAATGATGTGCTGATCCGGGTGCGCGCAGCTGGTCTGGACCGGGGAACGTGGCATCTGACCACCGGCACGCCGTATCTGCTCCGCCTGGCCTTCGGGATCCGCAGGCCCAGAAACCCGGTGCCCGGGCGTGATCTGGCCGGCACGGTTGTTGCCGTCGGCGCCGGGGTTCAACGCTTCCGTGTGGGTGAGGAGGTGTTCGGGATCGGGCAGGGCTCCTTCGCCGAGTATGCAGTCGCCCGCGAGGACAAGCTCGCCCGCAAGCCGGCAAACCTCAGCTTCGAGCAGGCCGCGGTGGTTCCCGTCTCCGGCCTCACGGCCCTGCAGGGCCTGCAGAAGGCCGGCCACATCCAGCAGGGGCAGAAGGTCCTGATCCTCGGAGCCTCCGGGGGCGTGGGCAGCTACGCGGTGCAACTGGCCAAGGCCTTCGGCGCGGAGGTCACCGGGGTGTGCAGCACCGCGAAGCTGGACCTGGTGCGGTCCCTGGGCACCGACCATGTTCTCGATTACACGCGCGATGACTTCGCGAACGGCACGCACCGCTATGACCTGATCCTGGACATCGCAGGCAATCCCACCCTTTCCCGGCTCCGCCGGGCACTGACCCCAGCGGGGACGGCCGTTATCGTCGGCGGCGAGGAGGGCGGCAAATGGACCGGCAGCATCGACCGCCAATTCCGGGCCCTGGCCCTCTCCCGGTTAACCCGCCAGCGGCTGACCTTCCTCGTCTGCGAGGAGGCCGGCGACCTCGACACCCTCGCCGGCCTCCTCGCGGCCGGCACACTGACGCCGAGCATCGACAGGACCTTCCCGCTGGATCAGGTGCCGGAGGCCATGCGCTACTTCGACGCCGGACAAACACGCGGAAAAATCGCCATCACCGTCTAGGCCCGCGAGTGGCCAAAAACCCTGCGCCTGCCACGCCCAAACCCCGCCCCTGAAAGAAGCAGATCATGTCACCGAAAACCAGTGCACGGCTTAACCTCCAGGGCTCCCCGGGTGCGCCTGCGCCGGATCTTCCGCCCGGGCAAAGCCCTCCCCGGGAGGGCGGGACCGGCCGATCCCTGCGCACGGCCAGCCTGGCCGCGGGGTCAGGGCTCCTGGGGGTGATCGTTTTGTCCGTCTTCAGCATCGTCGTCCTGGGCGGCCTCGGCACGCCCGGGGACGTACCCAGGGCGACACAAGCCCTGGCCGGGTCCGGGGATCTGTTCCGCTGGGGCGTCCTGAGCCTGTTCCTGGTGGCGGTGCTCGACGTCATCGTCGCGGCCGCCTTGCTTGAGCTCTTCAGGCCCGTGAACCGGGCCGTCTCAACCCTTGCGGCCTGGTTCAGGACCGCCTATGCCGCGGTGTTCCTGGTCGCGATCAGCCAGCTGGTCGGGGCGCTGCCCCTCTCCGGCGATACCGGACAGGTGGCGGAGCGGATCCGTGCCTTCGATGACATCTGGCACGCCGGCCTCATCCTCTTCGGCATCCACTTAATGCTCATCGGTTACCTGACCTATCGATCCGCATTCGCGCCCCGGATCATCGGCATCCTGCTCGTCGTCGCCGGCCTCGGCTACCTCACCGACAGCTTCGGCGTCGTGCTGATACCCGATTACCCCGTCAGCATCGCCCAGTTCACCTTTGTCGGTGAAGCCGCACTCATGTGCTGGCTGCTGATTAAGGGCCGTCGCGTCAGCGTGAGGACACCGGGGACCTGACGGCCCCGTAGTCCGCGCACGTTCCTGACGGCCCCGTACCCGACCGCCGGCTCCCGGACCCCATCACCCAAGCGTCACAGTTTCATGAAAGAAGAAAGCCATGCCAGCATCAATGCCCCACTCACCTCCCCTGGGTCCCGACACACCTGCAGGCAGAATGCCCGCACTGCATATGGTCCTCCTCACCGCGGGAGTGCTGCTCGGAGCCGCCGCGGTGATTGCGCTGGCCGCCTACCGGTCCCTGCCCTGGGGGCTGGCCGGTACCGCCACCGCGCTGCTATTAATCCTTATCGGAGCCGCAGGCCTGGGCAGGGGAATCGCACCCGGGGCTCCGCAGGAAGCGGACCGGGCCGGAAACGAGCCGTCCCGACTCACCGGGCACCTTGATCCGGGCCTGTCACGCTGGCTCTGGCTGGTCAAGTGGATCCTCGTGATCCCCCATTACGTCATTCTTGCCCTGCTGTGGATCGCGTTTCTCGTTGTGACTGTGGCAGCGGGGTTTGCGATCCTGTTCACCGGCCGCTATCCGGCGTCGCTCTTCCACTTCGCGGTCGGAGTCCTCCGCTGGAACTGGCGTGTGGCGTTTTACGCCTACGGCGTTCTGGGGACCGACCGCTATCCGCCCTTCACACTCGACCGCAGCGATTACCCGGCGGAATTCGACGTTGCCTACCCACTGAAGCTCTCGCACTGGAAGGTATTGTTCAAGTCCTGGCTGTTCGCCCTGCCGCAACTGCTCATCGTCGCCGCCCTCACCGGAAGCCTGACATCCTCATCGACGGCGAGCATCTCGCTGCTGAGCCTGCTGGTGTGCATCGCCGCCGTGATCCTGCTCTTCACCGGTGTCTACCGTCCCGGAATCTTCGACCTGCTCATGGGCATCAACCGGTGGACCCTCCGGACCGTCACCTACGCGGCCCTGATGAGCGACAAGTACCCGCCGTTCCGGCTCGACCAGGGCCCCCTCGATCCCCCCGCGGCCCCTCCAACGCCGGCCGCACCCCTCAAGACGGCATGAGTTCGGCCCTCCATCATGCAAATGCAGGGCGATCTGCCGGACTCCCCAATCATCACGTCGGCACTTATCGGAACCACGGTCAACAACACTACAAAAGGGACAGGGACCATGCACAACCAGATACGGACGAAGGCGCCGGGACGAAACAGCCTCGGATCATATAGAACGACCGCCAGGACCGTGGGGGTGATCTACCTGGCGGGGATGGTCATAGGAATTACTGGAAATAGCCTCATCCTGTCCGTCCTTTCGGCGCCGGACCGGCTCGCAGCGCTTGCGCAAAACAGCACGCTGCTGGCCATCGGAGCGGTGCTTTGGTTGCTGACCGTGGCCGGCGACGCCGCCCACGGGATTCTGATGTTCCCTGTCCTGAAGCAGCACAACGAACGCCTAGCCACCGGCTACCTCGCCTTCAGGATTATGGATGCCACGTTCATTGCCATCATGGGCCTCTTGATCCTTGCCCAGATTCCCATCGGCAGATTAAGCACGCAGGCAGAAGCATCCGAGGCGTTCCACCTGCAAGGCCTGAGCGCGGTCTTCATGCAGGCACATCTTTACGCGTACAGCATCGCCATGCTGACCCTGGGCATAGCCGGCCTGCTCGTGTGTTATGCCCTCTACAAGACAAACCTGCTTCCGCGGGGATTGGCCGTCTGGGGCCTGGCCGGGTACGCGGTCATTCTGTGCGGGTCCGTGCTGGAACTCTTCGGACTCGACCTGCTGTCGATCCACGCGATTCCGGGCGGCCTCTGGGAGCTGTTCATCGGCGTCTGGCTGATCGTCAAGGGCTTCACCCCCATAACGGGCCCTTCCGCATCGCCCACGTCCTCCACGGCACCGGACCCGATGCCGCTCCCCGCACCCAACTGACGCCCGACCAGAAGGCGACACAGGCCAACGGCGCGATGAAGGCCCAGGACGCCGGATTCAACCGGCCGTCGTACCACTCCGGCCGGGAGGCCGGCCTGCCGGCCGTCATCATTCCGCGGCGCCAAGATCATGCCACCTGGACTGACCCCACCCCGGCGGGTGCGTTGAGCGCCCCGGCCAGAGAGTGCAAGCCATGAAACCTGCAACCATTCCCCGCTCCCGTCCAAAACCCCGGGCCCGGTGGCTCGTGCCCGCCGCCCTGATCTTGCTCAGCCTCGTCCCGGTGATCGCCGGGGCAGTGCGCCTGACCGACCTGACGGCAGGTGAAATCACTCCGGATAACGCCCGGTTCTTCGACTCGCCGGTCCCCGTGCTGATCCACATACCCGCCGTCACCGTGTACCTGCTGCTGGGGGCGTTCCAGTTCGTTCCCTCCCTTCGCCGCGGCAAACGCGGCAGGCCCAGCTGGCACCGCATCGCCGGACGCACCCTTGTCCCCGCCGGTCTGCTTGCCGCCCTGTCCGGTCTGTGGATGGCGGTTTTTTATGACCTCCCGCCCCTGGACGGGACGTTTCTTCTTATCCTTCGGCTGGTCTTCGGCTCCGCCATGGTGGTGAGCATTGTCCTGGGATTCATCGCGGTGCGGCGCCGGGACTACATCCGGCACAGTGAATGGATGTCCCGGGCGTACGCCATCGGCATTGCCCAGGGAACCATTGTTGTAGTAACCATTCCCTGGAGTCTTCTAATAGGACCGGCTGACGAGCTGACCCGGGCGCTGCTGATAGGAGCATCATGGGTAATCAGCCTGGCGGTGGCCGAATACTTCATCCGCCGGCGCGCCCGGGGATCCGCCAGGCCGTCCGGACGACCCGTTGAACCCCAGCCAGCACCTTCGCTTTGAGTGCCGTCGTGTACCGCTTGCCACATGACCGCCGCTTAAGCAGGCGTGAAACTGAGGAGACCCTGTTGCCTCATGTCAATACCTCCGGGAAGGTTGATTCGTTGCCTCATCTATTAACCTCCGGCTAGCTTGTGTGGCTGGCGGGCTCGTTTGTGCCGTCCGCCGGCACCGGTAGCCGGCGGGGCGCTTTCTTTGCCAGGGCGAGCGTCGGCTGGCCCTCAAGGGGCATCTACTTCTGGATCACCCATGCGCGGCGTCGTAAGCCTGATTGATGTGCCTACTGCTCCCCGGGTGCTGGGGTTGAATCCGCTGTTTTGGCCCACTCACGTATCTTTTGGTTTTCTTCATGGCCTGCGGCTGCCGGCTTCGAGCTGCGCCTGGCTGAGCCGCGCGGGAGGCGCCGGCCGTGGCGGACTCAGTGGAGTCATTGCCGGCGACAGGCAGCTGCGCAACATCGGTGTCATCGGCTACGCCGCCGTCTTCCCTGCCGGAGCACCGACCGAAGGTTCCGTGCATCAGCTGGTCAGTAGTACCACGCCCAGATGAGCGCCATGGGAACGGTGTGTACCGCAGCAAAGAGGACCGCCACCCCGAGGTACATCCACGGCCGGTATCCGGGGATGAACCGGAGCGTGGACCGCAGACCGATACCCAGGAACAGGATGACCGACGTCCACGCCAAAGCGGTGAAACCGACGGCGCTGGTGCTCCACACACTCGCGGGCGCCCAGACGACTGCCACCCAGGCCGCG
>JAODMV010000385.1 GCA_025464875.1 Arthrobacter sp.
CCTCCGACGGACACGCTGCGGGCGGCTCCGGAGGGGGCACTTCGCCTTGCGCGGGCGCCGGGACGCCCGGCGCCGGGACGCCGACGGCCGCTGCCAGGGAGGATGCCTGAAGAAGCTGCCCGGTACCCACGGCCGCCAGCAGCCGGGCCATCCCGCCGTCGGCCTTCGCCGCGTCCGCCAGGCGCTGCCCGCCACTGCTGGCGAGGGCAGCAACCAGACCGGCAGCGGAGGATGACGGGAGGGGGGCAGGGGGGAGGGGGGCAGTGGGGAGGGGCGAAGGAGTTGGGGAAGCTGCGGCAAGAGGGGCATCGCCGGGTGCCAGCAGCGCCCTCGCCTGGGTTGTCAGCAAGGTCACAGTCCGCGAAATAGATGCCTGGGCTGCGCCGGACGCGGGGCCAGCAGCAGCCTGGCCGAGCTGTTCCCCGGCGGCGCTCAATCGCAGGGCCTCTGACAGCGCGGCGGCCCGCGCCTGCTCGGAAAACGGCGGCTCCGCGGGCTTCCGGGGCTGCGCCGGCGTTACCGACGCTCCGAGGCTGACAACCACCAGGGCGACACAGGCCCAGAGAGTGAAGCGGGGAAGTAATCGCGGGAAGAAGTCCCGCCATTGCTTTTCCCTGGTGTCGTCTTTCACAACACACCATGTTGTCATGCCGGCCGGGAACTCCGTGCACCACGGCGCTCCGAAAATCGCTACGCTAGTACACACAACATCATCTAACGGGAGGCGGCAGGCATCATGACGGATGCAGAAGCCACGACTTCAACAGACCGGACCGGGACGGGGAAGGCTGAAGCCGCACCCGCTCACAATCTCGAGGCCGAGCGCCTGCACGCCCTCCTCCAGCCCACAGTCCAGGCGAACCGGCTGTACCTGGAAGAGGTTTCCATCCAGGTGACCGGCGCCAACCGGGTCGTCCACGTGGTGGTGGACCTGCCGCAGGAGGAAGCCGGGGGCGTCGGGCTTGACGTCATCGCCGAGATCTCCCGGACCTTGTCCGACATCTTGGACAACGACCCCAACACCGATGCCCGCCCGTACGAGCTTGAGGTTTCCTCGCCCGGCGTCGGCCGGCCCCTCGCCGAGAAGCGGCACTGGCACCGCGCCCGCGGACGGATGGCCAAGGTCAACGTCCTGCAGGGTGAAAACATCACCGGCAGGATCCAGTCCGTGGATGACGACGGCGTCACGCTCGTCCCGGAGATCGCCGTGAAAAAGGGAATGAAGCCCAAGCAGGGCGAACCCATCAAGCTGCCTTTCGACAGGATCCGTAGTGGAAAAGTCGAGATAGAGTTCAGCCACCTCGACGAGGCCGGTCTGGAAAACGAACACAACGGACCTTCCGAGGAGGCCTAATGGATATTGACATGAGCGCACTGAGACTCCTGGAGCGTGAGCGTGAAATCCCGCTGGATCTCCTGATCCCGACCATCGAGCAGGCACTGCTGGTGGCGTACCACAAGACGCCGGGAGCCTTTGAGAAGGCCCGCGCAGAGCTGGACCGCAAGAGCGGCCACGTGACCATCTGGGCCACCGAGATCGACGACGACGGTGCCCCGATCGGTGAATTCGAGGACACCCCCGCGGGCTTCGGACGCATCGCGGCCAGCACGGCGCGTCAGATCATCCTGCAGCGCCTGCGGGACGCTGAGGATGACAACGTCCTCGGACAGTTCAAGGGCCGCGAGGGTGAGCTGGTGGCCGGAACCATCCAGCAGGGCAACAACCCGCACATGATCCAGGTCAATCTGGGCGCGGTGGAGGCATTGCTGCCGCCGCCCGAGCAGGTGCCGGGGGAGAAGTACATCCACGGCAACCGGCTCCGCGCCTTCGTGATCGACGTCCACCGCGGCACCAAGGGACCCTCCATCACGCTCTCCCGTTCACACCCCGGGCTGGTCCGGAAGCTCTTCGAACTGGAAGTTCCGGAGATCGCCGACCGTTCCGTGGAGATCGTGGCGCTGGCCCGGGAAGCCGGACACCGCACCAAGATCGCGGTTAAGGCGAACACTTCCGGCATCAACGCCAAGGGCGCCTGCATCGGTGAAATGGGTTCGCGCGTCCGCGCCGTCATGACCGAGCTGAACGACGAAAAGATCGACATCGTCGACTACAGCGACGATGCGGCGACGTTTATCGCCAGTGCGCTCTCGCCGTCGCGCGTGAATTCGGTCACTATCACGGATGAAGCGACCCGCTCCGCCCGGGTGGTTGTGCCGGACTACCAGCTCTCCCTGGCCATCGGCAAGGAAGGCCAAAACGCGCGGCTGGCCGCCAAGCTCACCGGCTGGCGGATCGATATCGTCTCCGACGCCGCGGGCGCCCGGGACAAATAGGCCCTGCCGTAAGCCACCGTTCAAGCCTCTTCGTCGGCGTCCGGGTACCGCCAATTCGGGACCCGGGCGCCTGAGGGGCTAGAATAGTCTTTACCGCGCCTAACGGCCGGTATCCGCGTGCCCTTGGCGCGTCCGGGCAGCTGTTTGGCGGAGGTGTTGTTTATCGACACTTTCCCTGGCAAGGTCCGGAAGCCCGGGGCCGGCAGATATGTACTGGCAGGAAGATACTCGTACGTGGCACAAATGCGACACCCCGAGAATCAGCCGCAGCGCACCTGTATCGGATGCCGACAGAAGGGCTTGCGGTCTGAGTTACTCCGGCTCGTCGCCGACGGCGGCGGTTCGTCCGCCGTCCTGGTAGATGAACGACGCCGGATGGCTGGCCGGGGTGCATGGCTGCACCCCAGCGACAAGTGCCTGGCACTGGCGGTCAAACGTCGAGCGTTCGGACGTGCCCTCAACGGCGCATCCGGAACAGTCGACGTCGAACGCCGGATAACGGCAGGCACGCAAGCCGTGGACACTCCGGTGGCCGCAGCAACAACCGTCCAACCTGAAAGCGGGTCAGAAAACGATGGAAACCCGATGAGTTCCCAGCGATGAGTGCGCAACGATGACAACTTTGTTGCGCTCTGCAATGGACCTTTCAGCTGCACTCGCGGCGGAGGTCCGCAGTAAGAAGTAGACGGTTCGTGCCTGGCTCGGTGCGGACCGAGACAGGAGAAATGTGGCCAAGGTCCGCGTACATGAGCTTGCAAAAGAGCTCGGTATTACTTCCAAAGATGCAGTGACAAAACTGCAGGAACTGGGCGAATTCGTTCGCTCCGCCTCTTCAACCATTGAGGCCCCCGTTGTGAGGAAACTCCGCAACGCATTCCCCGACGCAGCAGGAGCTTCGAAGTCCGAAGCACCCGCGTCGGCACCCAAGGCATCCGCCAGCCCCGCAGCGCCCCGCACGGCGCCCGCGCCTGGCCCCGCCGCCCCCAAGGCTGCGGAGCCCAAGGCCGAAGCACCGGCAGCGGCCCCCGCCGCTCCGGCTGCCCCTGCGGCCCAGGCTCCCGCTGCCCCGGCACCGGCTGCTCCGGCA
>JAODMV010000206.1 GCA_025464875.1 Arthrobacter sp.
GAGGCCTGGCCGCCATAGTAAATCTCGTCCTGAATCAATGCGTCTGTAATGTCGTTTTCTCCGAGCTTCTCCGCGTGGGTGGTTCCTACTTGCATGATAACGCGCCCCTCAAAATCGCCGCGGAACGGTCCGCCTGTCGCCGCGGAACGGTCCGCCTCAGCTCGTCAGGGCGCTGCGCCAATGACGCAGGAAGGCCGCGCCGGCGTCGTCGTGGATGACGTCCGCGCCCAGCCCCAGGTCGGCCGCGGTGAGCACCTCGTACGGCTTCACCGGCACGCCGTCGGCGGGCCGGACATCCACGTGCTTCACCGGGTGGTCGTTATGGTGCAGCCAGTCCGCCATGGCGTAATCCGTGCGCGAATCGCCCACCGTGCGCCAGGCCTGCGGGGTGATGTTCTGGGCCGCCAGCAACTCCACCGCCCGGCTCGCGCCCAGGTCCTTGCCCAGCCGGACGGACTCGATATCCGTGGAAATAATGGTGGGATCCACGCGGTAATCGATCTGGTCGTCCGAATTCGGGGCGTGGTGGTCCAGCCGCACCACGCCAAGACCGTGCCGTGCCATCAGCTCCATGGCATCGGCGTCGAAAAGGGCCTGCTCGGCGCGGTAATCGGAGTTGGCGACGGCGATATGCTGCTCCACGGAGACCATGGCCCTCTTGGTTTCGTCGAAAAACATGTGCGTGGAGTAGTCCTCGGCGACGAGGCGGCGGACGTCGTCGCCGAGGGCCGGAGGCATGGCGAGCTCCCGATCCACGTGGACGGGGCCGGGACCGGCCGAGGTATAGCTGAACCAGACGGCGCCTTTCTCGCACACGGCGTGGAAGACGGTTCCCGACGGTATGCCGGCGGCGATCATTGGCTCCATCACCTGTTCCCGGATGAACGCGTCCGAGCGGCCGGTGTTGAAGACGACCGGTATGCCGGCCGCGGCCAGGGCCAGCATGTCCGCAACGATCCCGGGCTGGACATCTCGAGTGACCGGGCTCGCCACGGGGCCGTCGACGTCGAGCAGCAGGGCCAGCGGGGGAGTCGAGGGCGACGGGGCGGCTGAGGTCTCGGGTGCAGTCATGCGATCATTCTGTCAGTTCCGCGGCGCAGCCAGCACGTCCATTGCAGGCCGTGTGGACCAGCGCCTCTCGTTCCGGTGCCGCCGGGAACGGGTGCGGATGGCGTATGACAAATGATTACCGTTTGGCTACAACCTTCCGGCTCCGGGGGTCTGTGATTCCCTTGCCCGCCCAAGTTCCTTAGGCTGGCAGGGTGATATTCAAAGCCGTGGGCGAGGGACGCCCGTACCCTGACCATGGTTACAACACGCCCAAGGACTGGGCGGCCCTGCCGCCGCGCCCGGTCCGGCTGGATGAGCTGGTGACCACCAAGCGCACCCTCGACCTTGAGGCGCTGCTGGCCGAGGACTCCACGTTCTTCGGCGACCTTTTCCCGCACGTCGTCGAGTACCGCGGCGTCCTGTACCTGGAGGACGGCCTGCACCGGGCCGTCCGTACCGCGCTGCACCAGCGCACCGCGATTCATGCGCGGGTGCTGGTGATAAATGGCTAGAAAGCCCAAGGACGTCACCGTCCTGCACGGGCACCGCGTGGTCACGGGCTCCGAATTGCGGGCCACCTTCGCGGAGCAGGACGACACGCTGGACCCTCTCCGGCGGCGCCGTCGCATCCTGCACGGCGTCGTCCTGGCGGCGCTCGTCGGACTGCTGGTCGCGGCGATCCTGACGGCCCTGGCGATCATGAACGGCCAGATCAAGCTTCCGACGGCGGAGCAGAGCGAGGGAGCCACGTCCCTGTGCCCGGACGCCACGTACGACTACACGCCGCACGAGAAGGTCAACCTCAACGTCTACAACTCGACGAGCCGCCCGGGCCTCGCCCGGGCCGTCGCGGATGAATTCGACGCCCGCAAGTTCGTCGTGGGGGCGGTGGGCAACTCGACGTCCAGCTACCGCGGCGTGGCTCTGGTCGTCTCCGGCGCCGCCGGCCAGGCGGCAGCATTCAGTGTCCAGCGCAACCTGCCGGGCTCGGACTACGTCCAGGACGCCCGCACGGACCAGAGCGTGGACGTTATCCTGACCGGTGACTACCGGGAGCTGGCCAAGCCGGAACTGGTGGACCAGACGCCGGGAAAGCTCAGCTGCCCGCGGGAGAGCCGGCGCGTCGCCGATGACGCCACCTGGCCGGTCGTGCCGTCGACCCTTCCCTCCAGCCCCTAGCCGGGTAGGCCTAAGGGGTGACGCAGACGGGCCGGCCCTCGTCGTCGAACCTGGCGCCGGCTCCCAGCTGGATGAACCGCACGGTGCGCGCGATCCGGGCCTCCGCGTCGGAATCGTGGCCATCGCCGTCGCCCCGGGCCGCGCTCGAGGACAGCGTGCCGTGGATGAGCTGTGCGAGCTGCGCGATGTCCGCCTCGGGCAGATAACCCTGGGCCATGCCGTCGCGCAGGATGTCCCGCAACAGCACGCTCAGCCCGTCCACATGGTCCGCCAGCTTCGCGAAGGACGCCGGAGACAGGACTGCCCCCATGGCGGGTCCGGGCGGCAGATGCCGGCGGCTGAGGTCCTCCACCTGGGCCCGCACGTAGAGGGCCAGCCGTTCCACCGGGTTTTCGAGCGACTCCAGGGATTCCCTCAAGTCTAGGAGGAACCGGTCGGTCTCATCCAAGGCGTAGGCGATGAGTAGCTCTTCGATGTCCGCGTAGTAGTTGTACACGGCGGTCCGGCCGATCCGGGCGTGGCGGGCCACGTCCGTCATGGTCAGCCCGGGCAGTCCGCGGGTGAAGAGCAGCTCGCCGAACGCGGTCAGGATCCGGCGTTGGGTCTCGGCGCGTTGGGCGGCGTTACTCGCGGCCGAGATCCTGGGCATACGCACACTTTAGCGCGATCTGTCAGCAAACCCAGTGCTCTCTGCGGCGCGGAGCCCGATCCATTTTGGGAAGGTGCGAAGATCCCCGCCTGCTAGATGGCGCAGCCGTCCGGGCCGCAGGCACCGGCTGCCGGGCCGTCCTGTCCGGACGGGGCCTCGCCGCCCTCAGCGCCGGCCGCGTTGACCATCACGAGCGGACGGCTTTCCTGCCACGCCTGTTCGAGTGCCGCGCTGAAGGTCTCGGCGGGCTGGGCGCCGGAGAGGCCGTACTTCCGGTCGATCACGAAGAACGGAACGCCGCTGATGCCAAGGGCGCGCGCCTCGGCGGTGTCGCGGCGGACGTCGTCAGCGTATTTGTCGGTGCCGAACAGCTCGGCCAGTTCGCCGGCGTCGAGCCCGAGATCCAGCCCCACGGACGTCAGGTACTCCCGGTTGCCGATGTCCTTGCCGCGCTCAAAATGGTCACTGAGCAGCCGTTCCTTCGCAGCGTCCTGCTTGCCGTGGGCGGAAGCAAGGTGGATTAACCGGTGGGCGGTGAAGCTGTTGGCCACCACTACGTTGTCGAAGCGGAAGTCGAGCCCCTCGCCCTTGGCCTGCGCCGCTACATGCTCGAACATCTGCGCGGCCTGGGCCGGCGCCAGGCCCTTGCGGGTGCTGAGGTACTCGATCTCGGTACCGTCATAGTGCTCGGGCAGGGAGGGGTCCAGCTGGTAACTGCGCCACTGCACCTCCACCGAGTCACGGTGCGGAAACACGGCCAGCGCGGCCTCGAAGCGGCGCTTGCCGATGTAGCACCACGGGCACGCGACGTCTGACCAGATTTCAATCTTCATGCCTGCCACAACCCAAAACAACGCGTTGTCATTCCTGTGGAGCAATGTGGGCTGGGCCACAGCAGGAAGCTTTGGTGCTGGCCTTGCCCGCAGTCATTGCGGACCATATCGTTGACATAGCTTGTGTAGTCATCCGGCGGGCGCCCTTCATCCGGAAGGGACTCCGCAATGATTTGCCGATGCGGGCGTTTCCACCACCGGGCGGGAGCGGTCTGCTCTGTGGCCCGGGAGGCCAGGGTATGCGGATAGGACTTATAGCGGGACCATGGATTCCTGTCCCTCCCGCCACTTATGGCGGTACCGAGCGGGTCGTGGACACCCTTGCCCGAGGATTTGTCGCTGCCGGGCACGAGGTCTTGTTGGGTGTGCCTTCTGACAGCGAATGTCCGGTCCCCCGAGTCCCGGAGATGCGAGTTTCGGAGCCTGCCGAACTGGGCACGACGATTTCGGAGCTCAGCCACGTGGTCAGGGCGTACCGGGGGATGCGGGGAGTGGACGTAATCCACGACCACACTCTGGCCGGTCCTCTGTATCCGTACCGCCCACCCTCGGTTCCGGTGGTGACAACCATCCACGGCCGGCTGACGCCGCCGGCGATGGACGTCTACCGGGCCATCGGGAGAAACACGAGCATCATCGCGATATCCCGTAATCAGTTCAGCCGTGCAGCTGGTGTGCCGGTTTCACGGGTCATCCACCATGGACTGGACCTGTCCACCGTTCCCGCGGGCGCGGGCCGGGGTGGCTACGTTTGCTTCGTGGGACGGATGTCCCCCGACAAGGGCGTGATGGAAGCGATTGCGATCGCCCGCAAGGCGGGGTTTCCCTTGCGCATCGCCGCGAAGATGCGTGCGCCGGACGAGCTGCGCTACTTCCGGGAGGTCGTCGAGCCGGCGCTGGGGCCTGACGAGGAATTCCTGGGGGAAATCGGGGACCCCGAAAAGTACGAGTTGATGGGCGGCGCCTTCGCCTTCCTCAATGCCATTCAGTGGCCAGAACCCTTCGGTCTGGTGATGATTGAGGCCCTGGCCACCGGTACTCCGGTCGTGGGCACGCCCGTCGGCGCAGCCCCGGAAGTCGTGGACCACGGCACCACCGGGTATCTGGCCCCCGTTCACGAACTAGCCGCGCTGCTGCCGCGGGTGGCTTCGCTTAACCGGACCGACTGCCGCGCCTCCGTGGAGGAGCGCTTCAGCTCGGATCGCATGGTTGCTGATCATCTCGCTCTTTATGCGCAGATATTGGCGCAGCGGCTGCCCTCCGGGGGCCAGGGGCGGGGCGCGTTGCACGAGAACCAGGTACAGGATCCGCAGACGCGGGGTGCGTGAGCTTAGCATCCGTAACGTCTGCCCGTCGGAAAGGAACCAGTTCCATGAATGCATGGAACGCCGATACGGCAGCGGGCGCAGCCGAAGTGGGCGCGGTCACGGTGGTGGAAGGCTCTTCGTTTTGTATCTCGTCCCCCAGCGGCGACATCAGTACGGGCGGCCCGCAAGGCGTCTTCTACCAGGACACCCGGATCATTTCCGGATGGACATTGCGCGTCAACGGATCGCTCCGAGAACCGCTGGTAGCCCGGACGCCCACGGCATTCCAGGCGACCTTCATGGGCAGGGCCCGCTGGGCGGACGGGACATTCGAAAGCCCTTTGGTGGTTCGGCATCAGCGGCACGTGGGCCCCGGACTTCGAGACGACATCAGCATCCATAATTACTCGTCCGAACCGGCCGTCTGTGACGTCGACCTTTTCCTGGACGCGGACCTGGCAGATCTCTTCGACGTCAAGGGCGGCAGGGTGGCCGGCGGGGCGGTTGTCAGCAGGAGTGTCCGCGACGGAGAACTCCATTTCGAAGCCGAACGCGGGGGTCAGCGCCGGGGGACGGCCATCCGTGCAGCCGGGGCGCATGTCCGGGAGGACGCACTGACCTTTCGCATGGAAATCCCGCCCAGGGGTCAGTGGTCAACCAGCGTCATAGTGGTGCCGCTGATCAACGGAATCGGGCCGGATGAGCCGTTTACCGAGGCTGCCTCACCGCAGCACAGAGTAGGTGTTCGGCGCCATATCGAGTGGGAGGAGCATGTTCCGCGGGTCACTGTCACGGACACGGAAATCCAGGCCGTCCTGACCCGCAGTCAAAGTGACCTCGGTTCCCTGCGGATCTTTGATCCCAAGAACCCGAACAGGGTCGCCGTTGCCGCCGGGGCGCCGTGGTTCATGGCGTTGTTTGGCCGGGACTCGCTGCTGTCCTCCTACATGGCACTTCCGGTGGACTCGAACCTGGCGGCCGGGACGCTGCAAACCTTGGCCGACATTCAAGGAACGAAGGTAGACCCGGATTCGGAGGAAGAACCGGGCCGGATTGCCCATGAAGTGAGGCTGGGCGTCAGCGCGGGTCTTACCCTGGGCGGTACTGCCTACTACGGCACCGTGGACGCGACCCCGCTTTTCGTCATCGTGCTCGGCGAGCTCAGCCGCTGGGGGCTGGCAGAGGACATCATCGATTCGCTGCTACCGCATGCGGACCGCGCCTTGGACTGGATCGAGCATTACGGGGACCGCGACGGCGATGGCTTTGTGGAGTATATGAGGCCCAACCCCCACGGACTGCTGAACCAGGGGTGGAAAGACTCGTGGGACGGGATAAATTTCGCCGACGGCCGGATGGCCGAGCCGCCAATAGCGCTGTGTGAAGTCCAGGCTTATGCCTACTCGGCCTACATCGGGCGGTCGTTGCTTGCCCGTTCGGCCGGCGACAGCGCCACGGAGGGCAAGTGGGTCGCACGCGCTGCCGCGTTGAAGGAATCGTTCAACGAACGGTTTTGGCTACCCGATAGGGGGTATTTTGCTATCGCCCTGGATAAGGACAAACAGCCGGTGGATTCCTGCGCGTCAAACATGGGCCACTGCCTATGGCTCGGGATCGTGGACGAGGATAAGGCGCCGTCGGTTGCGGAGCACCTCCTGTCGCCGGAAATGTTTACCGGCTGGGGAATCCGGACTCTGGCCTCGAACATGGGCGCCTACAACCCCGTCAGCTACCACAACGGATCGGTCTGGCCGCACGACACCGCACTGGTTGCTACCGGGCTCATGCGCTATGGGTTCATAGAAGAGGCCAGACGGGTTGCGCGTGGGATTTTCGCCGCCGCTACCCATTTCGACGGACAGTTGCCGGAACTGTTTTGCGGATTCGACCGCGACGAGTTCCCGGAGCCGGTGCCGTATCCCACGGCCTGCGCTCCGCAGGCATGGGCAGCAGCCGCTCCGGTGCAACTGGCCCGGATCCTGTTGCGCTTGGATCCGGATATCGCCCGGAACGTCGTCTATTTGGCGCCGATCCTGCCGGAGGAGATGGGCGAGTTCCGGGCAGACAACGTACTTCTGGGACGCTCCAGGGTCACCATCCGCGCCGGTCACGGCATGGCAAGCATAGACGGGTTGCCTCCTGGGCTGGAGCTCAAGCATGAGCCCCGGCCGTCACTGGAAGAGCTCCTTCGCCGTTAGCTACCCAGCGCGCGCTCCATCACGAAGTCGTGTTCCACGGTGGTGCCCAACTGGAAGGACTTGGTGCCGACCCGCCGGAAGCCGGACTTTTCGTAGAAGCGGATAGCTCTGGCGTTCTCGCTGTTGACGCCAAGCCATATCCCGGCGGCCCCGGTGGCCGCCGCAGATGCGATGCTCGCGCGCATGAGTTCGGCCGCGGCACCCAGACCGTGGTGGTCCGGGTGGACATAACATTTGCTGAGCTCGGCCGATGGCAGGATGGACAGCGCCGAGGCCACCTCCGGATCCTGGGCCGGGCGGTCCACCAGCAGGCTGTAACCGCGGAGAGCGCCGGCGTGGTCGATGACGAGAATGCTCACCTCCGGGTCGGAGAGGTAGGCGCGGAAATGGCGCTCGCTGAGCGTGTTCGTGAGGTGCGCGGCGATGTCCTCCGGCAAGGAACTGGGCGGGCAGGCCAGCGGAAAGGTAACGGCGGCAAGTTCGGCCAGTTTGCCGGCGTCGTCCGCGACCGCCTTCCGGATTACGTGTGTCATGCCCAAAACCCTAGTCCGTCAGCGGTTGCCGGGCGCGGGCCCCGGGTTTCGCTGCGCAAAATGACCGGTGACACGGCAACGGCCTGGCGCCGCGGGAATCCGCGTAGCGCTAGGCCGTTTCCGCGTCACCAGCCCGGACCCGTGGCGAGGCTAGAGCGTAGCGGAGGTGGGATCCCAGTCCTCGGGAAGGGCTGGGGACGTTGGGGCGGAGCTTTCGACGTCGACGAAGTTCCCGGAGTCGACGGACTCGGAAATCGCGACCATGGTGTCCAGGACATGATAAGCGAGGTGACCGGTGGCGCGGTGCGGCAGGCCGGCGCGGATGGAGCGGGCCATGTCCAGGACACCCATGCCGCGGCCGTTCGCAGGCCCGGTGGCGGGAACGGCGGTCCAGTTTTCGTCTCCGGCCCGCCAGAGCTTCACCTCGCCGTCGAAGTAGTTCGGGTCCGGGAGCGAGATGGTGGCCTCGGTGCCGGTGATCTCCACGAAGCCCATCCGCTGGCGGGGGGATTCGAAGCTGAACACGCTGTGGGAGGACTGGCCGCCTTCGAACTGCGCCATCGCGCTGACGTGCGTGGGAACCTCGACCGTGAACTTCTCGCCGGCCTTGGGCCCGGAGCCAATGACCC
>JAODMV010000243.1 GCA_025464875.1 Arthrobacter sp.
TCGGGGCCCTACCGGCTACTGGCCGCCGCGGCGGACGGGCTGGGCGGTGTTGACCGTGTGGATGGCGCGCAGCAGTTTCGCCGGGAAGTACACGGAGAAAAAGACGACCATCGGGGCCTTCAGCGCCATTTTCTTCACGTTGTGCGCCTTGTACGTGCGGTCGAATCGCGTCACGTAGTAACGGTAATCCCGGGGTGAGTCTTCGAGGCGCCGGGCCGACATCCCCGAGACCATCTGGGGCCAGTACTGGATCCGGAGTTCGTGGTCGGCAAGATGCAGGGACAGGTCGATGTCTTCATGCATTTCGTCTTTTTCGTCCAGGCAGGTCTCGGCGCGGATGATTTCCCACGCGGAGCGGCGCAGCGCCATATTGGAACCGAAGAGGAAGTGGTACTGGTGCTTCGCGAGCTTGAGCATCAGCTGGCGCATCTTGTCGTCGGCCTTGAGGCCGAACCGCCGCATGGGCATGTCGTAATACACCACGGGTCCTGTGGCGGCATGGACAGACTCGTCTGCGAACGCGGCCTGGACCTCCTCGACCCAGTCCGGTTCCAGCACCGAGTCGGCATCGATCCGGCCGAGGACATCACCCGTGGCGTGGTTTAGGCCGAAGTTGCGGGTTGCGATCAGACCCTGGCTCCTGTCCTGGTTGAGCAGGATGAGCGGACTCTCCGGGTATTCGAGCTGCATCTGACGCACGATCTCGGCGGTACGGTCCGTGGACAAGTTGTCCACCACGATGATTTCATGGGCCGGAACGGACTGGTAAACGGCGGCGATCAAGCACTGCCGGATGACACTTTCCTCGTTGTACGCCGGGATGACGATAGATACAGCCGGGGGCGGCACAGCCATGCCTGAGGCATTCTCGGAGGATCTATGAGGTGACATCACCTCAAATTTAGCATCAAGCCCGTTATTTCAGCCCGACGCCGGCTCTCCCTGAGCAAAGAACTGAAAAGCAGGGAGGGATCCCGCCCCTGGCGGAATCCCTCCCTAGCTCAGCCGCCCGCAGGCGGCCTACCCGTGGCTTACTGGCCTGCAGACTTGTCCGTCTCCGTTTTATCGGCTCCAGTGTTGTCCCCGGCGGGGGTGTCCGCTTTGTGGTTGCTGCTCGCGGCGATGTTCCGCACGGCGGTCTTCGCATCGGTGGCAACCTTGGCGGGGGCCTCGGTGCTGTCTTCGGCTGCCTCCGGCACAGCGGCGCCGGAGGAGCCCGCCGCAGCACCCGCGGCGCCGCTCTCCTCGGCGGCATCCTTGGCCTCATTGACGGTGGACGCCGGCACAGGTGCGGGCGTGACCGGCGACGGGGTCTTCCACGGGTCCTCGATCGGCTTGGAAGCCTTCCAGGCGGCAACTCCCGCGGCGACCGCAGCGGCGACGACGCCGAAGATCAGGAGGCCGCGGTGCTTGGGCTTCTGCGGCTGGGCGAGCTCGTCGCTAATAGCCTTGCTTGCCCCATTTGCAGCAAAATTGATCTGGCTTCCGGCAGCCTTCGCCTGCTCCTGGACGGCGTGGATGATGCCGACGTCGCCAAGCCTCTGGGCAACGGCGTCCACGTGCGCCGGAGCGCTCTCCAAAGTGCGGTGCACGGCGTCGGACGCGTAACCGATCTGGTCGGAAAGCCTGGGCAAGTACTCGACGACCACCCGGTCGCGGGCGCTGGCGATCACCGGCGTCGCCTTGTCCAGGGCTTCGTGGAGGCGGGGGGCCGCGCCCTCAACCGCGTCGTGGATCTTCGGCGCCAGCTGGGCCAGGCCGTCCTGGAGGCGCGGGGTCACCGTGGCGACACCGTCCGCCAGGTTGTGGGCCGCGGACTTGAGCCCTTCCTGAATTTTGGGAGATGCGCTGTCCAGGCTCTGCTGCAGACGCGGAACAGCCCAGTTGACTGCTGCTTCAACCCGCGGGGCTGCCCAGTCCTTGGCGTTCTCTACTCCGGTGCTGACTGACTGCTCCAGCTCACGGGCGATACGATCCGTTTTCTTCACAATTGCCTCCCGATTAATGTGACGGTTCTGGAGTTAGCCTACGTGTCCCAGACCTCACCGGCTATTCTCCAGCCCGAATTCCGGCGGATTTCACCCAGCGCGGAACTGACTGTGCGGCCCTGTGTGCTTTCGCCCGTCATGGAAGAATGGGCGCTATGACTTCAACCGCAACCGCAAAAGCGACCATCCACACGAGCCTCGGCGACATTGTCGTAAACCTTTTCGGCAACCACGCGCCTAAGACCGTCAAGAACTTCGTCGGGCTGGCCACAGGCGAGCAGGCCTGGACCCACCCCGAAACCGGCGAGGACAAGAGCGGCACGCCGCTCTACGACGGCACCATCTTCCACCGCATCATCAAGGATTTCATGATCCAGGCCGGCGACCCCCTGGGCCGCGGCGTGGGCGGACCGGGCTACAAATTCGACGACGAAATCCACCCGGAGCTCAACTTCAACGAGCCCTACAAGCTGGCCATGGCGAACGCCGGCATCCAGATGGGCCGGGGCACCAACGGATCCCAGTTCTTCATTACCACCATCCCCACCGGCTGGCTGCAGGGCAAGCACAGCATCTTCGGCGAGGTGGCAGACGAGGAGTCCAAGAAGGTCGTTGACGCCATCGAGGGTGTCCGCACCGGAGCGGGCGACCGCCCGGTCGAGGATGTCACCATCAACAGCATTGATGTAGAACAGCTCTAGCCCCAGACATGAGCTACGGAATTCCGGCGGCAGAGCCGTCCGCGCAGATCCCGGTGTGCCCCCGGCACCCGGATCGTCCCGCCTATGTGCGCTGTCAGCGTTGCGGGCGCCCTGCGTGCCCGGACTGCCAGCGGGCGGCCGCCGTCGGATTCCAATGTGTTGACTGTGTCAACGAAACCAAGCGCACGACGCCCGACGTCAGGACCGTGTACGGCGGCGCCGTGGCGGCCGGCAAGCCCCTGGTCACGTTCAGCATTATCGGGCTGTGCGCCCTCCTCTACGTGTTGCAGTGGCTGGTCCCCAACGAAGGGATCTACCGGCAACTCGCGTTTGCCTCCGTCTACGCCGACCCCGCGTTCGGAGCCTTTGAACCGTGGCGGATGCTGACCTCGGCCTTCCTTCACTCGCAGGGCTTTATCCTGCACATTGTCCTGAACATGTACACGCTGTGGATCTTCGGCCAGGCGCTGGAGCCGCTGCTGGGCCGGATCCGTTTCCTGGCCGTGTACCTGCTGTCCGCTTTCGGCGGTTCCGTGGGCTTCCTGCTCTTGACGCCCAGCTATGTCCCGGGCCAACCGCTCACCGGCGTCGTGGGCGCATCCGGCGCCATTTTCGGCCTCTTCGGCGCCATGCTGGTGGTTCAGCGGCATCGGGGCGGGGAGACGAGGCAGCTGTGGGTGCTGATCGCCATCAACGGCGCCGTCGGCTTCATGGTCCCACAGATCGCCTGGCAGGCCCACCTTGGCGGCCTGGTCACAGGAGCCCTCTGTGCTGCCGTTATTGCCTACTCTCCCCGCGGCCCCCGGCGAGGCCTGTGGCAGGCGGTCGGCCTTGCCCTGGTCCTGGCCCTGCTGATCGCGGTCTCGGCGCTGCGGATGGCCACCGCCTAAGCAGGCCCGTCCAGCCCCGCCCGTCCACAGGGCTCTTTATCCAGGTCCACCGGTACCCTTCCGCTCGCCTGCCCCGAGCTTTCGACGCCGCCCGCGGTCCCACCGCCTCGGCGTGGCCCCTGCTGCCCCTCACCTCCTTGCGCCCTCACCTCCTTGCGCCCCGTGACACCCCGGCGGCCGGACGGCCCCTGCGTCCCCTCGGAGAACCGTCCGGCCAGTGCCCGGCCCGGGAAGGTTTTCCACAGCAGTTATCCACACTGTTGGTAACTTGCAAAGGTGTAGTTCAAACGCGGATGACGGATCTGGCCGCCACAGCGGGCAAATTCGCGGGCCGCATCCCGAACAGCGGGAACGGTTTCCACAACTGTGGATAACTTCTGGGGATGGACCTGTGGTTAAGTGGACAACTTCCGGGGTCACTTGGTGCTTCAGCGGCCCGGTTAGGACGGATCCCGTGGAGGCCGCCGGGCCGGGCGCGTCACGGTGCGCCCGGAAGCGCGGAGCCTGGAATGCGGGGGAGCGTCCGCGGCAGCCCCCTCCGGAACCGCGGTGCCGACGCCAATCGCTGCTGTCAACAAGGTTATTCACAGGGTCGACGAATCGCTCGTTGGCGCCTGCCCCTGAAAACACCCGGATTCCGGCGCCGTGCGAAGCGCGCCGACACCCGGCAGCGGGGTTATCCCCAGCTGTGGATAACTTGTGGGTACTTCATTGTTGTTATGTGGATAACCTCGCTCGTCCGCGGGATGCTGTCGCCCGTCCGCCGAAACGGTTCCGCGGCAGGCGGCTGGTGGGGCATGGGACGTCGGACGCCGTTATCCACAGCTAATCCACATTTGTTAATAACTTACTGCGCTGTAATGCGATCTTCGTCCGGCGCCGGCCGGCGCGCCCGGGAGCCACCACGGGCAAGGATGACGGCGGCTAGGTGCGGCGGTTATCAACACTGTGGATAACTATTGGCGTACTTGTGCACAACGAAGGAGAGCGGGGCGGAGGGGTGCCCTCGGAGGACCGCAGCGCGGTTTTATCGGGGCCACATGCCGGAGCTTCCACGCCGGTGGCTGTCCAGCAGATGGGTGTCCACCATCCCGATGGCTTCCATGAGGGCGAACATGGTGGTCGGACCGACGAACACGAACCCTCTCTTGCGTAGCGCCTTCGAAAGCGCGATCGATTCCGCGGAAGTGGTCGGGATCTGGTCCAGGGCCGTCGGCTCCAGCGGCGCTTGCGGCTGGAACTGCCAGACGAAGTCCACCAGTCCGCCGTCGTCCCTTAAGGCGAGGGTCGCCCGGGCATTGGTGATGGCCGCCCGGATCTTGAGCCGGTTGCGGACAATGCCGGGGTCCAGCAGCAGCCGGTCAACATCGCTCTCGGTGAAGGCGGCCACCGTGTCGGGGTGGAAATCACTGAACGCCGCCCGGAAGGCAGGCCGTTTCCGGAGAATCGTTGCCCAGGACAGTCCGGCCTGGAAGGCCTCGAGGCTGATGCGTTCGTACAGGCCCTGTTCGTCCCGGACCGGCATGCCCCACTCGTGGTCGTAATAGTCGCGGAGCAGTGGGTCGACCGCGGCCCACGCAGGGCGCGCCAATCCGTCGTCGCCGATGATGGAGCCGTTTACAGCCGGGGTCATCTGGTGTCCTTCGCTGGAGGGTTGCCGCTCCCAAAATTATCCGTCACAGGGCGCGCCGAGGAGGCCAGTGGCGGTAGCGCGCTGTCCGCCGGCGCCAGTCTTTAGCCGTAACGTAATTGAGCTCGCCACCTCGGCAGCGGTCGCGGTATTGCACTCCTCTTTGTGCGTGAGCCTCCAGCGATTGGTGTTCCTTCGGACCACGAGCGGATCCTGCCAGTAGGTGCGGCGAGCCGTGTGCCGCGGTGCCCCGGCCGCCTTCTTGATCAGTGAAGCCACGGCTTGCGGCGGACGCTACCTCGAAGATGCCAACGAAGCGAATATCATTGCCAATGACGCCGAACCCGGTGCCCTCACCGTCGGCGCCGGCGTCCGGGTATGGGCACTGGACCCGGCCACAGCCGCGCAGCTCTGGGAGGTCTCACTCGCAATGCTTGCGGAAGCGCAGA
>JAODMV010000266.1 GCA_025464875.1 Arthrobacter sp.
GCGACGACGACCGCGCCCTCGCCGTGCTGGTCAGGGGCCTGGAAACCGGCAGCGCCCTGTCCCGGATGCCGCTGTCCATGCTGACCCTGGCCAACAAGCTCACCGCCGGCACACCGATCGGCAAGCAGCTGCGCGAACTCATGCAGACCGGCGTCCGGGAGATCAAGGCCATCATCGCCGCCGACATGCCGGCCGAACCGTTCCTGGAACTGCCCTTGGAAACGCTGATCATTGTGGGCGAGAAGAGCCCGGCATACTTCGGCGTGGCGTGCGCCCAGATCCACGACGTGCTCTCCGGCTCGAGCTACACCATCCTGCCGGGCATGGGGCACGACGGCGTGAACCGGGCTCCGGACAAGCTCATCACCGAGCTCAGCGACTTCTTCGCCGGCTGAGCCGCGCCGGCTCTGGCTACTGGCTAGTGGGCCGCCCCGGCCCTTTCCGCCCCGGCGGCCTTGCGCATCATGGCCGACAGCACCACGGCGGCGAGGGCGATGACCGCTGCCGTCAGGAACGCCGCCTGCATGCCCGCCACCATCCCGCCAGCCGCGGAGACCACGGCGTAGATCGAGACCAGCAGGGCCGTCCCGGCGGCCCCTGCGACCTGCTGCAGCGTGCTCATGATGGCCGAACCGTGCGAATACAGGTGCGGCGGCAGCGGGTTCAGCCCGGTGGTGAAAGCCGGCGTGAACAGGAGCGCCAGGCCGAGGCTCAGGGCGACGTGCAACGCAACGATCCACCCGACCGGCGTGGCCGCGTCCAGCAGGGAAAACTGCCAGAGGGACACCACCATCAGGGCCGAGCCCGTGACGGTCAGCGGCAAAGGGCCGACCTTGTCGAAAAGGCGGCCGATGAACGGCCCGAGCAGGCCCATGGCGAGCCCGCCGGGCAGGAGGGCCAGGCCTGTCTCGAGCGACTTCAGGCCCCGTATTTCCTGCAGGTACAGGGGCAGCAGGATGACCGCGCCGAACAGCGCGATCATGGCGACCACCAGCAGCAGCACGGACACCGTAAACATCCGGAAGTTGAAGGCGCGCAGGTCCAGCAGGGGCGCCGCGGACTTCTGCAGCCTCAGCTGCCGGAGGACGAACGCCAGCATGGCCACCACACCCACGGCCAGCGCCAGCAGGGCCGGGGCGCCGGGGCCGGCCTGGCCCCCGTGGCCGCCGCCAATCTGGCTCAGCCCGTACACGAGCCCGCCAAAGGCGGGCACCGTCAGCAGGACGGACAGCGCATCAAACCGGGTCTTCTCGGACTCGCCGATGTTGGTCAGGTACTTGGCGCCGATGGCGAACGCGGCAAGGGCGATCGGCAGGACAAAAACGAACATGAAGCGCCAGGAAAAATGTTCCAGGATCAGGCCGGAAACCGTGGGGCCCATGGCCGGGGCCACCGAAATCGCGATGCTCACGTTGCCCATCACGGCGCCCCGCCGGGACACCGGCACCAGGGTGAGGATGGTGGTCATCAGGAGGGGGAGCATGATGGCCGTGCCGCTGGCCTGGATGATGCGGGCAAGCAGGAGGATGCCGAATCCCGGTGCCAGGGCCGCCAGGAGGGTGCCGCCGGAAAACAGGCCCATCGCCAGCATGAACACGGCGCGGGTGGAAAGGCGCTGCAGGATGAAACCCGTCGTGGGGATGACGACGGCCATGGTGAGCATGAAGCCCGTGGACAGCCACTGCACCGTGGGCGCGTCAACCCGCAGATCCACCATCAGCCGCTGCAGGGCGACGTTCATGATGGTTTCGTTGAGGATCACCACAAAGGTGGCCACCAGCAAGGTCACGATCACGGTGACGGATTGGCGGGTGATCACCGCCGGGGCAGTCCGCGGGGCAGCCGGCCGGGCGCCCGGGGGCGGAGTTGCCGCCGTCCCCGCAACAGCCTGAGTCTGCGCACCCGGACCCTGCGCTGGATCGCCGGGGGCGTTTAAGGAGACGTCTGTTGACATGGGGGTTCCCTCAGGGAGTTGGAAGTGGGGTCCGGCGAGAGCGTCGTCGCTGCTGCAGGTTCCAACAGTGTATTCCCCGGGGTCATTCCCGTCGCGCTTTCCATGAAGGGACCGAAGCCGGGGTGTGCCGTTCAGGAGTCCAGCGGCACGTTGTCGATCAGGCGCACGGGACCGACCCTCGCGGCGATGATGGCCAGGCCTTCGCCGCGGAACGGGGTCTGCCTGCAGTTCTCCGCCAGCGGCTCGAGTGTGCGCGGATCCACGACGTCGAAGTAGTCAAGATCCACGAGCGGCTCCGATTCAACGAGCGCCTGCGCAGATTCGAGGTCCAGAGGCTCGTGGGCGCCGGCGCGTGCCTCTAGAAGCCGCAGGGCCCGGGACAGCACCAGCGCGGCCTGGCGCTCCTCGTCCGAGAGGAAGCGGTTGCGGCTGGACAGCGCGAGGCCGTCCTCGGTGCGCACGATCGGCACGGGCACGATTTCCACCGGGAAGTTCAGGTCCTCCACCATGCGCTGGACCAAGGCGAGCTGCTGCGCATCCTTCTGGCCGAAATACGCCCGGTATGCCGGGAGGCCGGCGTCGGAGTGTCCTGTGCCGGAGAGCCCTGCCCCGGGCAACCCATAGTGGAGCAGCTTCGCCACCACGGTGAGGGCGCCGTCGAAGTGGCCGGGCCGGGAGGCGCCCTCCCACTTGCCGCCCAGCGGCCCCGCGGTGATCCGCACCAGGGGTTCTCCTCCGGGGTAGACCTCCTCCGCTGAGGGCGCGAACACCAGGTCCACGCCCGCGGCGTCGAGGAGTGCCATGTCCGCCTCCAGCGTCCGGGGGTACCGTTCCAGGTCGGCGGCCTCGCCGAACTGCAGCGGGTTGACGAAGACGCTGGCCACCACCACGTCGTTCTGGGCGACGGCGGTCCGGGCAAGCTGGGCGTGGCCTTCGTGCAGGGCGCCCATGGTGGGAACCAGCCCCTGGGAGGTACCGCGTTTGCGCGTGAGCAGGCGTGCGCTTTCGGCCCGCAACTGGGCAGCCGTGGTCACGAGTTGGATTGCCAAGGTCAGGGTCCTTCCTTAGGATTGCGGCTGTTCACCGTCGGGTTCGCCGCCGGGTTCACCGCCGGTTTGATCGCCGGTTTGATCGCCGGGGACGGCGAGCGCCTGCCGGATGCCGTCAAGTTGTTCCGGCTTGAGCAGTCCGCGGCTTCCCGCCCGGCGGGCCGTCGCCTTGGCCATGGCCAGGTACGCCTCCAGGATATCGCCGCCGGAACCGCCGTCGTGCTCCCGGAGGGCCTCTGCGTGCGCGGCCACGGTGCCCGCGTCCCCGCGGGCCACCGGGCCGGTGAGGGCCGCT
The DNA here is from genome assembly GCA_025464875.1 of Arthrobacter sp. Lineage (GTDB taxonomy): Bacteria > Actinomycetota > Actinomycetes > Actinomycetales > Micrococcaceae > Arthrobacter. The sequence continues at coordinate 3,299 of JAODMV010000266.1, forward strand.
TCCCCCGAGGCGAGGGCGTTCTCCAGGCTGGCGCGCAGCAGCGGACCGAGCATGCGGTCCGGGGCGTCGACGCCGACGTCCCGGAGCAGCTGCGAGGCCTGCGCCACGAGGGTCACCAGATGATTCGAGCCATGCGTGAGGGCCGCGTGGTAGAGCACGCGGTCGGCTTCGGCAATGACCACGGGCTCGGCACCCATTTCCACCACCAGGGCCTGGGCGATGGGCAGCATCGCGGTGTCCGCCGTGACGCCGAAGGTGCAATCGAGCAGCCTCGTAAGGTCCAGGCTCATGCCCGTGAACGTCATGGCCGGGTGCAGCGCCAGCGGCACGGCGCCGGCGGCACGCACCGGATGCAGGATCCCGACGCCGAAGCGGCCCGAGGTGTGCGCCACGAGCTGGCCGGGCTGCCAGGCGCCGAGCTTCGCCAGGCCCTCCACCAGGGCGCCCAGGGCATCATCCGGGACGGCGAGCAGCACCAGTTCGGCGCGCTCGACAATGTCGCGCACATCCAGAATGGGAACGCCGGGCAGCAGGGTTTCCGCGCGTTCGCGGCTGGCGTCCGAGACTGCGGACACCCCGATGATGGCGTGCTCCGCGCCGCGCAGCGCCGCCCCCAGGACGGCACCGACTTTGCCGGCGCCGATGATTCCGACGCCGAGGCGTCCTGGCTTAGTCATGTTGCGGGCCTTCCTGGCGATACGGGTCCTGCCGGTGCTCGAGCTGGGGTCCGCGCTGGCCCGGTTCCCCCGGCGAGCCTGCGGTCTGCGGGGGCTGCCTGGGAACGGGATCTCCCGCTTGGGCTGCCTCGGCCGGCTCGATCACCGAGGTGTTCTGCCGGACCTGGTCCAGCCAGTGCTCGCTGCTCTGGCGCTTGCGCGCGGCCCGGGCGCGCGCCGACTGCGCGTCGAACAGGGCCCGGCCTTCGTCGAGGCCGGCCTGGATGAGCCGGGGGGAGACCGGACCAGCGGTGGTGTGCAGGACAAGGTCCGCCACCCCGAACCGCCGGGCCAGCGGCCCCTGCTGCAGCGCGATCGACTGCGTGCGCTGGTGCGGCACCACCACGAGGTGCCGCCACCAGCGGCCCGAGCGGAGCAGCAGGGCGGTGTCCGTGGCGGTGAAGCCGTTGCGCCGCCAGCCCAAGGGCGCCAGCAGGCGGGCGCGGCGCGGGGTGGTGACGAAGCCGCCGTCGGCGTCCTGCCCCGGGGCGCCGGCCGGATCCGCCAGGCCGGTGAGGCCGGCCGTGAAGATCCGCACCGGTTCCGGGGTCCCGGGATCGGGCAGGACCAGGGAGAGCATCGTCAGGACCTCGGCGTGGGTTCCCACGGGGAGGAGCGTGGTCCGGGCCGAGCCCTCGCCGCTGCCGCCGGACGTGCCGTAGCCGGCAACGTTGACCTGTATCCGGTACCAGCCGAAAATGCGCCACAGCGGCGGCTGGCTGACCCGCAGCGCCTGGATCCTGCCCGGCGGCAGGGTCTGCGCCTGCGTGTCCAGCAGCCCGTAGCGCAGCCGGATGCCGTCCGGAGATACCGCGGCGGTGAAGTTGTAGCCCTTGTTGAAGGAGGACCAGTACGCCGCCACCAAGCCCAGCGCGGCAGGAATTAAATAGAAGTAGAAGCTGCGGTTCTCGGTGACCGCGGACAGCACCACGGACATTGCGCCGCCGAGCACCACGAAGAAGCTCTGCTCGCTCAGGAGCAGCGAGCCGACCAGCCGCGACGGCGGCACGGTCAGCACCGCATGTTCGGGCGCCTCCACGGCCGGGGCCTCCGGGCGCTGCGGGTCCGGCAGGACGCCGGCGGCGCGGGAGAGGATCGTGGCGCGGAGCTGCCGCGCCTCCTCCGCCCGGAGGTAGGCGAGCCGCACGGCAGACTCTCCGGCGTCGGCTACTTCGAACCTGAGCTCCGCCAGTCCGAAGATCCGGGCGAGCAGCGGCTGCACAATGTCGATCGCCTGCACCCGGTCCAGCCGGGCCTGCCGCTGCTGCTTGAAGACGACGCCCGTGTTGACCCGGACGTAGCCTTCGGCGACCTGGTAGCGCGTGAAGTACCAGCTCAGGACGTAGCCGAGCACCGTGAGCAGCAGCACCGTGCCGCCGCCGAGCAGCAGCCACGGCGCCCGGCCGGCGAACTGCTCGTCGACGAGCGGGCCGCCCTGGAGCAGCCGCTCGAAGGTGTCGCGGCCGAAAAAGAAGCCGATCGCGGCCAGCGCCAGCCAGCCGCGGACGAAGGGGGAGGCCGGGTGCACGCGCAGCCAGCCGCCCTCGGGCGATCCCGAGCCCCCGGCGCCGGCGGTCGACCCCGGAGCGACCCCGGTTCCGCCCGCTGTCACAGTCCGGCCAGCCGGGCTTCACCGCGGGCGGAGAGCTGCTCGCGGAGCCGGGCTCCTTCCTCGTCGGGCAAGCCCGCAATTTCCGCGTCGGTCCCGGCGGAGGCGGTGTGCAGCTTCAGGGTGCACAGGCCCAGGGCGCGCTCCACCGGACCTGCCCCGATGTCCACATACTGCATGCGGCCGTACGGGACCACGAGCGTGCGCTGGAAGAAGATCCCGCGCCGGATGAGCAGGTCGTCGTCGCGCTCGGCGTAGCCGATGGCGCGCACCTGCCGCGGGATGAGCACGAGCCGCCAGAGGGCCAGGACCAGCATTCCGGCCGGCACGGCAACCGCCAGCCAGAGCGGGGGCCAGTGCCACCAGCCGGCCTGGACGAACACCAGCGGCAGCGCGAGCACGGCCAGCAGGAGGAGGTTGCCCAACGCCCAGCCGGCGAGGCGCACCGTGACGTACTTGGGTGAAACCCGCAGCCAGGTGATGCCTGGCGGATCAATCGCCCCGCTATGCATATTCGCCCGCCGAGGTGGGTTTACTTGGCTGGGGCCCGGCGGCCGCTTCGTCGTCGCCCTCTTCCGGCGGAATCCGGCAGAACCGCTCGACGACGAGTCCCACGACGACCATGATCAGGCCGCCGCCGGCCAGGGCCACGGTCTGCCAGGTGATGCCCTGGCTGCTCCGCAGGCTCCAGAGCCGCAACTGGTCCACGAAGATCCCTGCATGCCAGCCGAGCAGCACGGCCCCCGTGTAGGCACATGCCTGGGCAAGCACCACGGTCCAGGCCGCCAGGATGGGGTTGAGCATTTTCTTCATCTTGCCGGTCCGCCAGCGAAGCACGCGGATGCCCAGGACCAGGGTGAGGAGTACGATCACGCCCATGGTCACCAGCCCCGTGAGCGGCAGCACCGGGGTCGCCATGCTGTAGCGGGTCGTCAGCACAGTGGCGAACCAGCCCACAACGGCCACGGCCGTGCAGATGACCAGCAGAAGGA
>JAODMV010000290.1 GCA_025464875.1 Arthrobacter sp.
TCCGTCCCGACGACCGAAACCCCCTGCGTGCTCGCTGGTTCCTCCCCACCGGCCCCCTCGCCTCGCAGGCTCGGCGAGGAAACCCCGCCGTCGGTGCCCCCGCCGAGACGCACCCTGCCGGGTTCCGCCCCCGATGTGCCAAAGGGCAGTCCCAGCGCGTTCACCACGGCGATAGCCGCCACGACCACCGGCCCGTCAGGGGAGATTGTGTCTAAGGTGATGGAGGCGGTGCCCACTCCCCCTTTGTATCTGCCCCGGCCGATTGCCGCGCCGGTGCCGGCTCCCACGTTGCCGCGGTCGACGTCGTGCCCGGCCTTCTGGGCGGCGGCGGCAGCGGTCGCCGCGTAGCCCATGTCCGCGTCGGGGCGGGCCGCGAAGTTCCCGCCGCGGCCAAGGTCGAAGATGGCGGCGGCCGGGACGATAGGCACCACGCCGCCGGGTACACCGAAGCCCCGGCCGTTCTCCTCGCACCAGCGCTGGGCGCCGTGAGCGGCGGCAAGGCCGAAGGCGCTGCCGCCTGTGAGCACGACGGCGTCGACTGTGGAGGTCACGGTGGTGGGGTCGAGCGCATCGGTCTCGTGTGTCCCGGGACCGCCGCCCCGGACATCGACGGAAGCCACGGTGCCCGGTGGCGGCAGCACCACAGTCACCCCGCTCAGCCAGCCCTCCCCCGACTTCTGGACGTGGCCCACCCGGATACCGCTGACGTCAGTGATGGCTCCCATGGCTCCCATTGTGCACCCGCCGCGGAACATCCCTCGCGACGCGCAAAATCCCTGGCGCCAGGGTATTCCGGTCGCGCCAGGGATTTTGCGCGTCGCGGCCGCGGGAAGCTCTGGGTGTCGCTACGGGATCGGCACGGGCACGACGCCGAGCGGCGCCAGCTTCGCCGCGCCGCCGTCGGGCGCCGAGAGTACCCAGATGCCCTTCTCGTGGACGGCCACGGAGTGCTCCCACTGGCAGGACCGCTGGCCGTCGGTCGTCACCACGGTCCAATCGTCCGCCAGGACGGCTGTGTCGATGCTGCCGCGCACCAGCATGGGTTCGATCGCCAGGCAGAGTCCCGGCCGGATCTTGGGCCCGCGGTGGTTGGTGCGGTAGTTCAGCACGTCGGGCGCCATGTGCATCTCGGAACCGATGCCGTGGCCCACGTAGTCTTCCAGGATGCCCAGCGGCTTGCCCGGGACGGAGGAGACATAGTCGTCCACCGCGTTACCGACATCGCCGACGAACTTGCCGGTGGCCAGGGCGGCGATGCCGTGCCACAGCGCCGCTTCGGTGACGTCCGAGAGGCGCTGGTCCTCGGGATCGGCCGTGCCCACAATCACGGTCCTGGCGGAATCGGAGTGCCAGCCGTCCACTATCGCGCCGCCGTCGATCGAAAGAATGTCACCGTCCTGCAGCACGCGGTCGCCCGGGATGCCGTGCACCACTTCCTCGTTGACCGAGGTGCAGATCGTGGCCGGGAAGCCGTGGTAGCCGAGGAAGTTGGAGGTCGCGCCGGCGTCCTTGAGCGCGGCCGCGAACACGGCGTCGAGCTCCCGGGTGGTCTTGCCCGGGACGGCCGCCGCCACCGCGGCGTCGAGGGCACGGCTGAGGACAAGCCCGGCCTCGTGCATGGTGCGCATCTGGGCGTTGCTCTTGTATTCGATGCGGGGCTGGCCGAATGCCATCTGCAGCTTCCTTTCGTGGAGCCGCGCTGCTTCTTGGTGTGCGCGCGGCAAAAATGGCTGAGGCCCCGCCCGATAGTCCGGGAGGGGCCTCAAATGTCTCGAGTGCCTGGATCAGGCCGCCTGGGCCTCGTTGATGGCCTTCATGACGCGGTCGGTGACCTCGTCGATCTCGCCGATGCCGTCGACGCGGGTCAGGATGCCCCGGTCGGCGTACTTGGACACCACGGCTTCGGTCTGGTCGTGGTAGAGGTCCAGCCGGTGGCGGATGACAGCCTCGTTGTCATCGCTGCGGCCGGTCTCCTTGGCGCGGCCCAGGAGGCGCTTGACCAGTTCCTCGTCGTCGGCCGTGAGCTGCAGGACGACGTCGAGCTTCTGATCGCTGTCGGCGAGGATCCCGTCGAGGTAGTCCACCTGCGCGGCGGTGCGGGGGTAGCCGTCCAGCAGGAAGCCGTTCTGGACGTCCTCCTCGTTCAGCCGGTCGCGGACCATCTTGTTGGTCACGCTGTCCGGAACGAAATCGCCGGCGTCCATGTACTTCTTGGCCTCGACGCCCAGCGGCGTCTCACCCTTGACGTTGGCGCGGAAGATGTCGCCGGTGGAGATCGCAACGACGCCGAGGCGCTCCGAAATGCGTTCCGCCTGCGTTCCCTTGCCGGAACCTGGAGGTCCGATAATCAACATTCTCGTCATCGCAAAAGCCCTTCGTAGTGACGTTGCTGGAGTTGCGCATCAATCTGCTTCACCGTTTCCAGGCCGACGCCCACCATGATCAGGATCGAGGTGCCGCCGAACGGGAAGTTCTGGTTGGCGTTGATCAGCACGAGTGCAACCAGCGGGATCAGTGCCACGAAGCCTAGATAAACGGCTCCGGGCAGGGTGA
>JAODMV010000292.1 GCA_025464875.1 Arthrobacter sp.
GGGCCAGAGCGAAACCGCGAACTTCCCCTGGCAGCGCAACCGCACGGTACAGGGCTGCACGCCCATCCAGGCGACACCCGGAGCCGGCGGGGCGTACTACGTCTTCACGGCCCGGCTGGCGAACAAGTCCAGCCCCAAGGCAGTGTTCCAGCTCAGCTAGGCCCCGCGGGCCTTAGAACAAGACGGCCTAGAACAAGACGGGCCTGGAGCAAGACGGGCCTACAGGAACCGGTCCAGCAGGCTTGCCTCCGCCATGCGGCTCAGGCCTTCGCGGACGGTCCGGGCGCGCTGGTCGCCGATGCCGTCCACCGTCATGAGGTCATCGATCGTCGCGGCCATGAGGAACTGCAGGCCGCCGAAGTGGTCCACCAGGCGGTCGGCGACGGCCTTCGGCACCGCCTTGAGGCCGGAGAGCAGGCGGTAGCCGCGGGGCTGGACGACGGCGTCGAGGTTTGCCTCGCCGCCGGCGAAGCCGACGATGCCGGAGATCTTGCCCAGATCGATCAGCTCGGTGGGGCCCAGGTTCACGAGGGCCTTGACGGCCTGCTCGATGTCCTCGGCGGAAGCGTTCGGGCCGGAATAGTCGCGGATGATCACGTCGCTGCCGGGCCCGCGGCCGACCGTCAGCTCGTCCAGCTGGAGCGACAGCAGGCGTCCGTCCTCGCCCAGTTCCAGCACGTACTGCGAGATCTCCTCGGAAATCCGGCGCACCATCTCCTGGCGCTGCAGGGTCACCGCAACATCGCGGACGGTCACCATGGCCTCGATTTCCAGGGCCGAGAGTGAGCTGGTCACCTGGTCCAGGCGCGAGCGGTAGCGTTCCAGGGTCGCCAGGGCCTGGTTGGCGCGGGCCAGGACCTTCTCGGATCCTTCCAGGACGTGGCGCAGCCCGTTGACGTATAGCGCGATGATCTGCATCGATTGGCTGACCGAGATGACCGGCACGCCGGTCTGGATAGCGACACGCTCCGCCGTCCGGTGCCGGGTCCCAGACTCCTGGGTTTCGATGCTGGAGTCCGGGACCAGCTGGACGGCGGCGCGCAGGATGTTGCTGGCGTCCTTGTCGCAGATGATGGCGCCGTCCATTTTTGCCAGTTCCCGCAGACGCGTGGGGGAGAAGTCGATGCCGATGTCGAAACCGCCAGAACAGATGGATTCGATGGTCCGGTCACTGCCCAGCACGATCAGGGCGCCGGTGCGGCCGCGCAGGATGCGCTCCAGGCCGTCACGCAGGGCCGTTCCCGGTGCCACTCTGCCCAGAGTCGCCTTGAGTGAATCTTCAGGGCTCCGAGCCATAGATTTTCCCTTCAAAGGTGCAGGCTCCAGCCTGCGAGTGCGCCGGGTTCCAAGGATTGCCGGCAGGATCAAAAGTACTCGGTTCCCCGCTCTCACCATAGTAGAGGCAAAGCGGGGCCTTAACCGCACAGGCAAGCCTCAAAGTGCCCCGTTCGGACCCGCGCCCAGGTCCCCGGGCGGGACCACGGAGACCGCCGCCCGAACCGGTACTTTGTTACCCCAACGCATGCGCCTCGCGCCCTGCGATAAACTTGAAGCCTTGCGAGCATGGCCCGGGTTCCGCAGCGCCGCCCGCAGAACTCCCCGCCTCACGCCAGCCAGCCCCAAAAATGCGCGGCCCCCGGATCGCGCTCATTCCCTGCAGCGAAAGTAGCACCGTGTCTCAAGAAGCCCACAGCCCCGCCCGAGTCCAGGCGATTCACAAGCAGGCGGCCCGGCGTCGGACTTTCGCGGTCATCTCCCACCCCGACGCCGGCAAGTCCACCCTGACCGAGGCGCTCGCGCTGCACGCGAAGGTGATCGGCACCGCCGGCGCCTCCAGCGGCAAGGCCAACCGCAAGGAAACCGTCTCCGACTGGATGCAGATGGAAAAGGACCGCGGCATCTCGATCAGCTCCGCCGCCTTGCAGTTCGCCTACCGGGACACCGTCATCAACCTGCTGGACACCCCCGGCCACGCGGACTTCTCCGAAGACACCTACCGGGTGCTGGCCGCCGTGGACTGCGCCGTGATGCTCGTGGACGCCGCCAAGGGCCTGGAAACCCAGACCATGAAACTCTTCGAAGTCTGCAAGCAGCGCAACCTTCCCATCATTACCGTGATCAACAAGTGGGACCGGCCGGGCCTGGACGCCCTGGCCCTCATGGACGAGATCACCGAGCGCACCGGGCTCCAGCCGATGCCGCTGACCTGGGCCGTCGGCATCTCGGGCGACTTCCGCGGCGTGTGGGACCTGCGCAACGACCGCTTCGCGCAGTTCAAGCGCAACAACGCCGGCGCCAACATCGCCCTCACCGAATACTTCACTCCGGAAGAGGCCGCGGCCAGCCAGGGCGACGACTGGTCCAACGCCGTCGACGAGGCCGGGCTGGTCATCGAGTCCAACCTCGACTTCGACGTCGAGGCCTTCCACGCCGGCAAGGGAACGCCGATCCTGTTCAGCTCGGCTGCCCTGAACTTCGGCGTGAAGGAAATCCTTGACGCCCTCGTCGACTTCGCCCCGCCCGCCGCGCCCCGGCCCGACGTCGACGGCGCCCCGCGTCCGGTCGATGCGCCCTTCGCGGGATTCGTCTTCAAGGTCCAGGCCGGCATGAACAAGGCCCACCGCGACCACGTCGCGTTCATCCGCGTCTGCTCCGGCGTCTTCGAACGCGGCATGGTGGTGACCCAGGGCAGGACCGGCAAGTCGTTCGCCACCAAGTACGCCCAGCAGGTCTTCGGCCGGGAGCGCGAGGTCATCGACGAGGCGTTCCCGGGCGACGTCGTGGGCCTCGTGAATGCCTCCTCGCTGCGGGTAGGGGACAGCCTGTTCCTGGACCAGCCGGTGGAGTTCCCTGCCATCCCGCTGTTCGCCCCGGAACACTTCCAGGTGGCGCGCTCCAAGGACCCCAGCCGCTTCAAGCAGTTCCGCCGCGGCATTGAACAGCTGGAGCACGAGGGCGTCATCCAGGTGCTCCGCTCCGACATCCGCGGCGACCAGGCCCCCGTGCTTGCCGCCGTCGGCCCCATGCAGTTCGAGGTGGTGGAGGACCGGATGGCGCATGACTTCAGTGCGCCGATGCGGCTGGAACGGCTGCCCTATTCCATCGCCCGGATTTCGACGGCGGATGCCATGCCGGCCCTGGCCAACGTGCCCGGCGCCGAGGTGCTGCTGCGGTCCGACGGCGAATACCTTGCACTGTTCAACGACGTCTGGGCGCTGCGCCGGATCGAGAAGAACCATCCGGACCTGACGCTGCTGCCGATCGGCACGCACAACCCCGCCAAATAGCCGTCCCGGCGCGCGTAGCGCGCCAGCCAAGAAAATGGGGAAAAAGGTCTGCATAGGGTCTTCCCTCATCGGGTTTTCGCGGTATCATAAGTAACCTTGCTAATGCTGCGGGCGCCGGCCACTTTGCCGGCTTATTGGACTGATCCGCCTGATTTCACCGGCGGGCCCCGCACTCGAGGACAACGAAGGCTTCTTGACTCAACAAACTTCAACACTGGGCGTGGAATCCGGTTACCTGCTCAGCGGCCGGTACCGGATCGAAGAGCTCATTGGCAAGGGCAGCCAGTCGACCGTTTACCGCGCCTACGATGAACTGCTCCAGCGCGCCGTCGCCGTCAAGCTCTTCCGCAACGACCCCCGCGATGTTGAGCGCACGCGCCGGCAGGGTCAGGAAGTGCGCATTCTCGCCGGGATGAGCCACCACGCCCTCGTGACGCTGTTCGACGCCGGCGCTGACCTGAGCAACCCGGACGGGCGGCTCACCTACCTCGTGATGGAGCTGGTGCGCGGGCCGGACCTGCGCGAACGGGCGGCGCAGGGGCCGCTGTCGGCGGCGCACATGGCAGTGATCGGCCATGACCTGGCGGACGGGCTCTCCTACATCCACCACCACGGCATCGTCCACCGCGACGTCAAGCCCGCGAACATCCTGCTGGTGGACTACAGCAACGCGGACCGGCGCCCGAGGGCCAAACTCACCGACTTCGGCGTCGCCGTCCTGCAGGGGGATGAGCGCGTGGCGGACGAGGGCGGCACCTCAGGGACTCCTGCCTATCTCAGCCCCGAGCAGGCTGCCGGCGAAGCTGCCGGCCCGCTGAGCGACGTGTACTCGCTGGGGCTGGTGCTGCTCGAGGGACTGACCGGGAAGATGGCCTACCCCGGGGCGCCCATCCAGTCCGCCGTCGCGCGGCTGCTCCAGGCCCCGGACATCCCGGAGGAGCTCGACCTCATGTGGGTGGCGCTGCTGTCCTCCATGCTCGCCCGGGATCCGGCCGAACGCCCGCCGGCGCGTGAGGTCGCGCTGGCGCTGCGCCAGGAAGTGATCAACGGGGCCGCCCGCCACCGCCTCGACAAGACCCCGGCGGCGAATCATGAGGAAGGCCGCATGCGCGCGGTCGAGCGGTACCGGATCCTCGACACGCCCTCGGACGGCGCCTTCGACCGGATCGCCGGTCTCGCGGCACGGATGTTTTCCGTGCCGGTGGCGATCGTCAGCGTGGTGGATCAAGACCGCATCTGGTTCAAGGCCCACCACGGCACCGACGTCAGTGAGATCGGCAGGGACCCGGGGCTCTGCGCTTCGGCGATCCTGCAGGACGAAACCTGGGTCATTGAAAATGCCGCCACGGATCCCCGCACCCTTGCCAACCCTCTGGTGGCCGGCGACTTCGGGCTGCAGTTCTATGCAGGGGCGCCGCTGCGCACCCCGGATGGCTACAACCTGGGTACCATCTGCATCCTCGACCGGGAGCCCCGGACCTTCTCTGCCGAGGACGCCCGGACGCTGGAGGACCTGGCCGCGATCGTCATGAACGACCTCGAGATGCGGCTGCAGAGCCGGGAGGCGATCGCCCGCTAGTCCCGGCGCCGCCCGCCCTAAGCGGGCGGCGCGGGCGTTTTCGGCTGCCTAGCGCCGTCCGGCGTTCGCCCGCTCAGCGCCGTCCGGCCCCGCTCAGCGCCGTCCGGCGCGGAGGGCCAGCTCCAGTTCGAACCGCGCCTTCGGATCCTCTAGGGCGTCACCGAAAAGCTCGCGCAGCTGTGCCGCCCGGTAGCCCACCGTCTGCGGGTGGATTCCGAGTTCGGCCGCGACCGGGCCGCGCTGGCCCCAGTGGCGGAGCCAGGAGAGCAGCGTTTCCGCCAGCCGCTCGCGCTGGGCCGGGCGCAGACCCTCCAAGGGCGCCAGCCGGCGGTTCGCCAGTTCGGCGATGGCAGAGGGTTCCGCCCCGAGGACCACCTGCGCCAGATGCTCGTCTGCCCAGATGGGCGGCTCGTCCGGACCGTCCCGCGGAGGCAACGCGGAGGCGGCCAGCACGGCCAGCCGGAGCGAGTCCGGGACCTTCTCCCAGCCGCCGGCGGGCCCGACGGAGGCCCCGCGCCCCCGGAGGGCCTTTTCCAGCTCGGCGCGTGCGGCCTTGGACTGCCGCGCCGGAACCAGGGCCACGGCGTCGGTCTCGCGTTCGATCACCAGCGTTCCCGGCCCCAGCCGCAAGCGCAGCCCGGCCGCGCGGTTCACCGGCAGGGTCACCACCACCATTCTGGGCGGCAGGGACCAGTCGGCCATGGCCGCCTTCTGGCGCAGGGCCGCCTCATCGGCCTGACCCAGCAGAAGCAGGTCCAGCAGCTCGGTGCGGCGCCGGTCCACGGCGCCGGCGCGTTCGGACTGCTCAAAGGCATAGGCCTCGGCGCTGACGGCCGACAGCTCATCGATGTAGGCCAGAATCGATTCGCCCAGGTCCACCACCACGCTTTGGCCCAGATGATGTTCAACGGACACCCGGGACATCTCGCGGAAGGTGACGCGGGCACCCGAGCGGTAGGCGCTTAGCAACGCATCCATGCTCCGGCCCTGGCGGAATTCACCGCTCCCCAGTCCGGCCACCAGCAGCCGGCTCTCCTCGGACAGCGCAGGCAGCCGGGTGCCGGGCAACTGCAGGAAGCGGTCCAGCGCCGCGGCC
>JAODMV010000307.1 GCA_025464875.1 Arthrobacter sp.
CGGTCAACCCCTAATTCGCCGGAGTTTCGCCACTTCGCGACCCGGCGCGTGACCGGCCAACTACTTGCTGAATCAGTTGGGGTGGTCCCATCCCGCGGGCAGGTCCGGCCCTAGTCTGGTCTCTACCCCTCACCCTCGGGTTGACGAAATCATTGTTATCGGCGTCAGAATAGGGGGCGGGGGAGTGGCCTGAAAAGGGGTAAAAGGGGTTGACCGCGACGGGATTTTGGCGCTGAACTATTACTCAGTCACTCCGTGCGTCGGTTAGCCCGGCGGGTTCGGGTTTCCGCCCGAGTCAGGACACGGACCGCTTTGGGGCCGGCGCAGCTACGACGCGGACCCATCCAGATGCGCATCCCTGAGGTCAGAAGGCGTTGCGCCCTGGATAACCCAGCGGTTGCCATCCGGGTCACCGAAGTAGGCAAACTGCACTCCGCCCATCTCCTGGACCTCACTGATATCGGCGCCCCGGCTCAGGAGCTCCGCGCGCGCCGCGCCCATATCGGGTACGACGAGCTGCAGCCCCTCGAGGCTGCCAGGCGTCATGCTTGTCATTCCGGTACCTATGACGATCGAAGCAGCCGAACCTGGCGGCGTCAGCTGCACGACCCTCATCCCAGGGATGTGCTCTACATCGTGGTCAAGGACAAAGCCCAGCTTCTCCATATAGAAGGACTTCGACCTGTCGACATCCGCTACCGGTACTTGCACAACTTCAAGGCGCATCTCCATGCGCCTCACAGTACCGCCGCCGTACCACGAGGACGCAACGACGCTCGACACAGGCGGTCGGCAGCCGTTGCAATTCACGAGACGCCACCCTGCGCGCCCCTCAATTGGCGAAGCTCCGATCAAATAGCGGTTGACCGGAGCTTCGGTCCATTATGCGCAGCTGAACCTTGCGGCTTGCTGGGAAAGTGAGCAGACGAAGACTCCATCCATGACCAGCCCGCAGATGCTCGTAAGCCGCCCGGCTTGCGGGACATTGGGACCGCCGGACAGATTGTTCCGCGAGGGCTTACCTTGTAGAAGATAAGTTCTGGTTGACACTAACGTTGCTTCGAGAGAACGTTAGTGCATGAGCACCTTGACTACCGGCGAAGCGGCAAAGCGGCTCGGCGTCACCCAGGTGGCGGTCCGTAAGCTGATCGGGACCGGCCAATTGATCCAAGCCGGCACCGCCGGCAGGACCATCTTGGTCGACACAGCGTCCGTGGATCAGCTCGCACGGGTAGGTACGCGCCATGGCCGCCCCTGGACAGAGGAAAACGCTTGGGCAGCGCTGACCCTGTTGTCCGGCGAAACAAAGGTCGGCTGGATCGGGTCCTCGGAACTATCCCGGCTCAAAGAGAAGTTGCGCACCATGGAATCCGCGGAGCTCCCGATCCTGGCACGCAGGCGTGCCTCGGTGCGACACTTCCGGGGCACGCCCGACGTCGTGCAGCTGCTCCGTACCCACTTGCTTCTCAGTGGCGCCGCAGCCATGGGTGACGACGACATCGGCGAACGGTTCGGTCTTACCGGCGGCGCCGGAACCGCCGAAGGCTACGCGGGGACCGGCGACGCCGACGCCCTCCGGGACGCCTACGGCCTGATCGAGGATCCGGAGGGCAACGTGGTGATCCGGGAAGTCAGCGTCACCGGAGCCTTCGCTGACGGAAAAGTCCCCGTTGCTGCGATCGCCCTGGACCTGCTGGAATCCCCAGCCACGCGGGAACGCAGCGCCGGACGGCGTGTCATTAAGGAGCTGCTGGATGCCTGAGAACGATGCATCCGTGAATCGCCCGCTGTGGGAGGCCCCGGCGCCCCCTGGCGGATGGGGACGACCCTGGCCCCAATGCGTTGAGCTTGCCCGCGCGTTGCCCTCCAGTCAGTGGACACTCGTTGGGGGCCTGATGGTGCAGCTACATTCGGCGGTGGCCGGCCTGGCCGTTTCCCGCCCCACGGCCGATGTTGACATTGTGCTGCACATCGAATCCGGTGCGGCGACCATGTCGTCGGTCACCGGCGTCCTGCGCTCACTCGGCTACGCACTCCAGACGTCCGTCCACCATGCAGCGCCGGCCCATCGTTTCCTCCGGGGCAAGGAGCAGATCGATGTCATGGTCGCCGACCACCTTGCACCGAAAATGATTCCCAGCATCGGAGGACGCAAACCCTTCCAGGTCACTGGCGGCACTCAAGCACTCCGGCGCACGGTGAACTGCCGGGTCACGGTCGACGGTGGGGAACACGTACTCATCAGCATCCCCAATACCCTCGGAGCACTGGTGCTCAAGGGGGCCGCGTACCAGGAGGACTCGCGGGACGCCGGCCGTCATCTGGACGACGCGGCCGTTCTCTTGGCTACCATCACGAGCCCGCTGACCTTGGTTGCCGACATGGGAGGCAGCGACCGGTCCCGGATCCTGATCCTGAACCGTGCACTCTCGGACGCCGGACATGGATCCTGGAAGGTCCTCGACCTCGCTGACCGGGCCAGAGGCATCAGTAACCTGGCAGTGCTCTGCTCCAATCCGGACCGCCTCCCGCTTAAGCGCCTGGGCACCTGACCGGCGGCACTACCGGCGGCTCCATGCTCATCAATGCGCGCAGCGAGACGATCCTCGAAAAGCCCTCATTCCGGAAAGCCGCCATCACCCGCCGTGCCCTGATACCAGCGGAGGGTTACTTACGAATGGCAGAAGGCCCGACCCGTCATTGCCGGAGGATGACCCGGGCAAGTGGTTGCTCAGCTGCACCGTGCTGACGACAACGGCCCATGACACCCTGGGCCAGATCCACGACCGGTCGCCGGTCCTCATCCCGCCGGACATGTTCGCTGACTGGCTCGACCCCGGAACGACCAAATAGGACGACGTGCAGAGCCTGCTCGACAGCGTTCCGGAACCCGTCCTGACACCCCGCATCGTCAGCACCCGGGTCAACTCGGTCAGGAACAACCGACCGGAGCTCGTCGAGCCGGCGGAGGAATAGTTTCCTATTGACCTGGGGCCCGGTACGACGGCGTCCTCTTGGCCGCTGCGTCAAGGTCTTCCGGGCTCATCAGTGGTTTTAGCCTTAGGCTTACAGCACCTGTTGAATTGATCATGAGCGATAGTGCCGCGGCGCCGGCAGGCTCCGGAATGTCGAGGATGCCCAGGGCGTCGGTGTCTCCGAAGGCGTAGTAAAAACAATCCACCGAGCCGTCCACCGATTTGAGAGCCTCGACCACAGCATCACGGCGCTTGGTGCCACCCTCGCGCATGAGGCCTTTGATCCCCTCGCCCACGTAATTCGCTTCGAACAAATACTTGGTCATGGTGTTTTCCCGTCCTTGATGTCCGGGACGCGAGCATCCAAGAGTTGCCCGATACCCGTCGAGGAGGGGTCCCGGAAATGGTCCCTGGCGTGGGGCTGTGGGCACATCGTAGGCCTCGCCCACTGCCTTGGCAACGGCGGCGCTGGACCCCGCAGCGTTCCCCGGAGCCTCGCTGCTGGTATTGGTGGGAGCAAGCGGGATACGAAGCGAGGTTCACCTCGTGGGCTTCGGGCACTCCGCGGAAGAAGCCGCGCGCCTGAAATCCAAGCCCCAATGGCGTTCCAACCCGTCCCCAAGTTGGCTGGAAGTCTAAAAAGAGAGTGGCATTACGGCCGCGCTGGCGAACGTTTATCCCTTGATCGACTGCGGCTCAGGCCCGGCCTAGGAGGGTCTCCCCCAGCCAATTTGGAAAGCCGATACGGAGATTATGTCAAGCGAAGCAGTTGAAACTTCAACTACCGCCCTTCTTCCGCCTTACCCCAACCCCACAACCCTTGCCAGCTGCAGCAACTCCCCCTGATAGCCGCACGCGACAACAGCCGGATAAAGGATGCCGCGGCT
>JAODMV010000322.1 GCA_025464875.1 Arthrobacter sp.
GGGGTAAGGCCAACACTAGTATGCGGTCCCCCGACAGTTGTGTTTTGCGACACCTACTATCGAGTAACTTTACGGTTACGGCTCCCGTTCCGCCAGACTACCGTTCCACCTGCACAGACGTCTTTCGGGGGCATCGCCGGCGCCCATGCCCGGGTGAATAGAATGAGGAACCATGCACACACCTATGCCTGGCCAGCAGCCCGGCCCGTACCGCAGGACGGCCGTCTGGGGGCGCGGACCGGGGCCAGGTGCGGGGGTCGGCTCGGCCGCCCGCGGCTTCCGCTCCCGGCTCAGGCTCGGCCGCAGGGGCCTGGCCATCGGTGTCGACATCGGAGGAACGAAGGTGGCGGCCGGCGTCGTCGACGCCGAGGGCCGGATCCTGAGCCAGGCGAAGCGGTCCACGCCCGGCAGTGACCCCCGCGCGGTGGAGCAGGTGATTGTCGAGCTGGTCGAGGAGCTGGGGCGCGGACACCGGATCTGGTCCGTCGGGATCGGAGCCGCCGGCTGGATGGACCTCGACGGCAGCACCGTCCTGTTCAGTCCGCACCTGGCCTGGCGCAACGAGCCGTTGCGGGCGAATCTGCAGCGGCTGCTCCGCCGGCCCGTGCTGCTGACCAACGACGCCGATGCCGCCGGCTGGGCCGAGTGGCGCTTCGGTGCCGGGATTGGCGAGAACCGGCTCGTCTGCATCACCCTGGGCACCGGAATCGGCGGCGCCATGGTGATAGACGGACGGCTGGAACGCGGCCGCTTCGGCGTGGCGGGGGAGTTCGGCCACCAGATCATCATGCCGGGCGGCCACCGCTGCGAGTGCGGCAACAGGGGCTGCTGGGAGCAGTATGCCTCGGGCAATGCGCTCGGCCGGGAGGCCCGCGAGCTCGCCGCAGCCAACTCTCCGGTTGCCCAGGAACTGTTGAAAGCGGTGGACGGCAACGTGGAGTCCATCACGGGTGTGATCGTCACGGAGCGGGCCAAGGCAGGCGATGCCACCTCCCGTGAACTCCTTGAAGACGTGGGGGAATGGCTCGGGCTGGGGTTGGCCAACCTTGCGGCCGCCCT
Source organism: Arthrobacter sp. (assembly GCA_025464875.1). GTDB lineage: Bacteria > Actinomycetota > Actinomycetes > Actinomycetales > Micrococcaceae > Arthrobacter. Next base: position 1,060 of record JAODMV010000322.1, read on the forward strand.
GGATCCGGGGACTTTCGTCATTGGCGGCGGGCTCTGCGACGCCGGCGAGCTGCTGGTGGCGCCGGCGCGGAAGGCCTTCGCCAGAAACCTGACCGGACGCGGATTCCGGCCCGCGGCGGAGATCCAGCTAGCCGCCCTCGGGCCCAATGCAGGCCTGATCGGCGCCGCAGACCTTTCCCGGGTCAGCAGCCGCATGCACAGCTAGACGCGGGCACCGTCGTCGTTGTCGTCCTTCTCGCCGGGCAGCTTCGTAATCAGGAACACCACCGACGCCGCAAAGGCCGCCACCATGCCCAGGATGGCCACCATCGGCGCCGAGCGCCAGAACATGGCGGACATCACGAGCGCAATGGGGCCGCCGACAGCACCGAGCCACGCCAGCACCGTCATCGGATCCGCTCCGACCAGGCTGGGAGGAGCCTCCGGCACAAAGACGCCGTCGTCGTCGTCGGGCTCATAGTCGCGGGGGCCCGGCGCGGTTTTTGGAACAGCGTCGGCGTCGGACGGCGTCTCGGGGGCGGGGGCCGGGGCGAGCCGTTCTTTGGCGGAGAGTTCGACCGGGGCGGGGACGGCGAGGCCCAGCGGATCGAAGTCCCGGAAGGTCTTCGCTGCCGCCGGCCGGTGGACGGGCGCTGCCGGGTCCACGCCTTCCGGCTCCTCCGCGGGGCGGGAGGTTCCTTCCAGCCTGGCCACCAGATCCAGCCAGACCGCGTCGTCCTGGCTGGAGCCGGGATCCGGGGCGTTGGGGTCCGGTCTAGTCATCTGCCGTGTCCTTCTGGCTCGCGTGGGCGGCGCCTGGATTGTCCTCGGCCAGGGACCGGATGAATTCTGCCGTGCCGCGGAAGATCTCGGGCGCGTCGTTGTCCATGGTAGCCACGTGGTAGCTGTTTTCCAGCCGGACCACCTCCAGCGGGGCGTTCCTCAGCCCGCGGCGCAGGGCGACCATGCTCGAATCGGACACCACATGGTCCACGGTGGACCGGTAGACCCGGACCGGGGCCGTGACCCGGGGCAGCAGCCGCACGGTGTCCTTGAACATCTTGTTCAGCTCGTGGGCGGCGGCGACCGGCGTCCGTGGGTAGGCGCCCTCATCCGAGCCGGGCTTGAGGATGTCATTGGCGATGGCCGGGGTGCTCTTGAGCACGAGTTTGAGGATCCCGGCGAGTGGCGCGCGGGGGTCATCGATGACAAGGCCCGGGTTCACCACGACGGCCCCGGCCACCGGCCGGGTGGCGGCAATCCGTAGCGCCAGCGCCCCGCCCATGGACAGGCCGGCCACGACGACCTGCTCGCACTCGTCGGCGAGCTCGAGGTAGGCGGCGTCCAGGGCCGCGTGCCACTCGTGCCAGCGCGTCGAGGCCAGCTCCTGCCAGCTGGTGCCATGGCCGGGCAGCAGCGGCATCCGCACGGCGTACCCGGCCTCGGCCAGGGATTGCGCCCAGGCCCGAACGCCGTGCGGGCTGCCGGTGAAGCCGTGGGAGACCACGACGCCGGTCCGCAGGCCGTCGCCCGTGAACGGGCTGCTGAACGGTGAGTGGTCCGGAAGGATGCTCATGGGGTCTCCGACGATGCTGCGGGCGGTGTTTCGGGCAGTGTCTTCTGCAGTGGTGTGGATCATTGTTTTCTGCGGTGTTGTGGGCATGGCCCCCGTGTCGGCGTGCTGCAGGAAAAAGCGGAGCGATTGCTCAAAGATCAACGGCGCATCGACGTCCAGTGTGGCGACATGGCCGCTGCCCGGAAGACGGACCACGTCGAGTTCGCGCGAGCCCAGGCGCTTCCTGAGCAGCTTGAGCGAGGACGGCGGGATCACCGCGTCGGTGTCCGAGGTGAAGACCAGCGTCGGGGCGTGGACGGCGGGGAGATCCCGCAGTGCCGCCATGAACAGCCGGCGGAGCTGGTGGACGGCCGCCAGCGGGGTGAGGGAGTAGTCGCCGTCGTCGGTGGTCGCCGCGGGATTGTCCTCCCGGGCCGGCACCGTGGTCGGTCGAAAGTGTTTCAAGAGCCACACGAACCGAACCCGGCGGTCATAGAAGCTCAGGCCGGGGTTGACCACTGCCACTCCGGTGACGTTCTGGCGGGCGGCGGTCCGGAGGGCAATGGTTCCGCCCATGGAGAGTCCGGCGACGTAGCAGGCCCGGGTACCGGCCGCGAGCTCCAGGTAGGCCTTTTCGAAGGTGTCGTACCAGTCCCGCCATCCGTGCCGGGCCAGGTCGCGCCAGCCGGTGCCGTGCCCGGGCAACAGCGGAACCGATACCGCGAAGCCGCGGGCGGCGAGGTGCTCCGCCCAGGGCAGCACGCTCAGGGGACTGCCCGTGAAGCCATGGCAGATCGCGACACCGATGCCTGCGTTGGCGCCATGACCGGGGTAGCTGAAAGCCGCAGGCGCCAGGGGAGTGCTGCTTCCAGTCATGAGCCCATCGTGTCACTGTTCGGGAGAAAACTCACTAGAGTATGGTGTCATTGAAGTCCTGGTCGGCCCGACGGAGGGCCAGCCAGACGCCTTCCGGAGAGGTACACCACGTGTTTTATTGGTTCATGAAGACGTTCGTTCTAGGGCCGGTGCTGAAAACGCTCTTTCGGCCCTGGGTCAAGGGCCTGGACAACGTCCCCGCCGGGGGCGCCGCCATCATCGCCTCGAACCATCTGTCCTTCTCCGACTCAATCTTCATGCCGCTCATGGTGCCCCGTCCGGTGGTGTTCCTGGCAAAGTCGGAGTACTTCACAGGCAAAGGCATCAAGGGCAAACTGACCGCCGCCTTCTTCCGGCTGACCAACCAGCTGCCGATGGACAGGTCCGGGGGAGCCGCCTCCGCGCTCTCGCTCAACGCCGGCATGGACGTGCTGAAGAACGGCTCGCTGCTGGG
>JAODMV010000337.1 GCA_025464875.1 Arthrobacter sp.
TTCATCATCGACGGCGCCGCGCGTTCGGTTTCCGCCGGCTGGACCGCGTCCGACGCCGACGCCCACTTCTCCCGGTACGCGGACTACGTGCGCGACCAGTGGGGCTCCCACTTCACCCTGGGCCGGGCCTTCGCCGCCCTGATCGGCAAACCGGCGGTGATGAAACTGGCCCTCCGGACGGGCATGCCCATTCCTGTGCTGATGCGCTTCGTGGTGCGGCTGCTGGCCAACCTCACCGATCCGGCCGCCAAGGGCTTCGAGGACCGCGCCATCCGGGTCCTCGAAACGCTGGTTCCGGCCACCTCGAACACCGCCAGCACTTCGCACTCCGGCACCAACTCCGCGGTTTCCGCAACAAAAGTTAGGGTTAACCCGTGACCAACTCTGCAGACCAAAGCTGGACGCACGCCGGACACGGCCTGCCGAGCTCTGAACCCGACCTGAACACCACGGCGATCGCCACCGGACTCCAGCTGCCGGCCGGCTTCGCGGCGATCGCGGGGGACCCGGAACTGGGCCCCGCGATCACCACCAACCTGGCCCGCGTGGAGAAGAAGCTGCGCGAAGCCATTGCCAACTCGGATCCGCTGGCCGACGCAACGTCGCGTCACCTCGTGGAAGCCGGCGGCAAGCGCATCCGGCCGCTGCTGACCCTGCTCTGCGCCCACCTCGGCGACGCCTCGCTGCCCGCCGTGGTGCAGGCCGCCGTCGTGGTTGAACTGACGCACCTGGCCACGCTGTACCACGACGACGTCATGGACTCCGCGCCCTTCCGCCGCGGCGCCCCCACGGCCCACGAGGTCTGGGGCAACTCCGTGGCGGTCCTCACCGGCGACCTGATCTTCGCCCGGGCCTCCATCCTGGTCTCCGAACTGGGCTCCCGCGCGCTCGGCATCCAGGCCCGCACCTTCGAACGGCTGTGCCTGGGCCAGCTGCACGAGACCGTGGGCCCGCGTCCGGACGAGGACCCCGTACAGCATTACCTCTCCGTCATCGCGGACAAGACCGGCTCGCTCGTGGCCGCCTCGGGCCAGCTCGGCGCGATCTTCGCCGGCGCCGATGAGGCCTACGAGCCGCTGCTGGTCGAGTACGGCGAGAAGGTGGGCGTGGCCTTCCAGCTGGCCGACGACGTCATCGACGTCACCGGTGTCAAGGTCAAGTCCGGCAAGTCCCCGGGCACGGACCTCCGCGAGGGTGTCCCGACTCTTCCGGTGCTGCTTCTGCGCAACGCCGCCCGCGACGGCGACCAGTCCGCCGTCGGGCTGCTGCAGCTGATCGACGGCGACCTCAGCACGGACGCCGCCCTGGCCGAGGCCGTGGCCGGGCTCCGCGAGCACCCCGTCACCGCGGAGTCCTGGGTGGTTGCCCGCGCCTGGGCCGCCGAGGCGATCGCCGCCCTGGCCCCGCTGCCGGAGGGTGTGGTCAAGGAGTCGCTGACCAACTTCGCCCTGGCCGTGGTGGACCGCAGCAGCTAGTCGGTTTCCGGCGGTCCCGGGTTTTTGCCCGGAGCCCGCTGCTGCCGCTTCGCGGCCCGCGCGTTCAAGGCGCCGCTGCCCGTGTTTAAGCCGCTGCCCGTGTTTAAACGGAATGGCCCCGGTTCTTCACAACGTATGCGCCAGCCGTTGTGTCGAACCGGGGCCACTTCTCCGTTCGCACCAGGAATCACCGGAGGCTTTTGGTGAACCTAGAAATGAGCTTATGACAAAAATGTCACACTGTCTAGGGTCTTTGTAAATTTATTGTCATACGTTTTCCCGCCGTGTCGGGGAGCCCTCGGGTTCTGTCCGTCGTCCGAGGGTGGCCAGGGCGCGGTGGGCGGACACCACGACCACCGGCGTACGGGCCTTCAGCGTCATGACTTCGCCGTCCATCTGCAAGGGAACCGATTCCAGCGTCCGGAAGCTGTACCGGCTGACGCGGAGCTGGATGCCGAGCCCGACAGTCACGGCGCGAAGGGTCATCAGAGCCATCCTCCATTTGCTGGCGCGTGGCGACATGATGACCTCGAACAGTCCGTCGTCAGGGTCCCCGGTCTCGCTGATTCTGCCGTACTTGGCGATGGCCGGGACGTTGGCCAGGATCAGGCTGTCGAACACGGCGCGGGCGCCGTCGTCGCGGATAATTTCGAACGGCTGCAACCGTCTCAGCGTGCGCGTGACGGAGACCAGCTCCTTCAGGGCGCCCTTGTTGCCCTCTTCAATTCCCATGGCCATGGCCGGCGTCAGCCCGAGGCCTATGTAGGAGTGGGCGTAGTGCGTCCATGCCGCCCCTCCCTCGCCCTGCGTCAGACGCAGCAGATCGATTCTGCGGACCTCGCCCCGGACGATTGCTTCTATGAGCGGCGGCCGGGGAGCGCTGCGGTGGTGGTCGTTGGCATTGCCGCTTGCCAACACCGCGGAAACCGCCTCGGTTTGCTCGACGTCCATGACCCCGTTGACCACTTCGTTATATCCTCCATCGCCGCTGACGGACACAATCAGGGGCCGGCCGACTGCTGCCGCTGCCCGGGCGAGTTCACGCGCGTGGCCGGGCAACTCGCTGGGCTGCAAGCGCACGGGCACATCGGGCACGCGGCGGGTCACTTGGCCGCGCAGCCGTTCGGCCAGTTGGGCAGGGTTCCGGCTGCTGACTGGGTTGTAAATCAGGAGGATCCGGTCAAACCGTGCCGGGGACGAGGAAGCGTCCATGGAGTTTTTCCTTCACCTAAATCGGCATCTCAGGGCTCTATGTCGAGTTTATCGGCTCCTGCGGCGGGCTGTTCCTGTCCAAAGGCCACCCGGGCTGGCATGAAGTTGCCGCGGTGCGGGGGCACTTTGAGCGTGGTCTGCGCTTTTCGGCGCGGCTACGACGGCGCGTCCGTGTCAAAGTGCCCCCGCACGGCGGAGCGGTTGTCCACATGGCACAGCTCGTGGCCGCTCAAAGCGTTGCACCCGAGGCAGTTTTGGGGGATGAAACTAACCGCTTTCCTGGCCGGCCGGGGCGGAGTGGCCGGTACCGCAGAAATTGTGAGGGCCGGATTCAGCCGCCACGATATCGACACGGCGATCTCCGCGGGAACCCTCGCCCGGATCCGCCGCGGCCGTTATGCGCTGCCCGACGCCGCGGCCGCCTATCGCGCTTCCATCGAGATGAAGGGTCTGCTGACGTGCCTGTCGGCGGCACCCGCCTACCGCTTGTGGACCTTGGTTCCGGCGCAGGCCCCGCATCTTTG
>JAODMV010000395.1 GCA_025464875.1 Arthrobacter sp.
GATCTTCACGAGCGTGTCCAAAGCCTGGTGGGGCGCCCTCACCATCGGCGCGCAGAACCACAACGTCGCCGTGCGAGGCGCCCAGGCTCATGAGGGACAGGATGCTGGCAGCGTCCATAGTTTCGTCGGCCGGTTCGCCTGCATGGGCGATGGCGACCTCAAAGTCCAGTTCGCCGGCGCATTTGCGAAGATGGCGGCCGGGCGGCTCCTTGGTGTTCGGCTCCGGCCCAACAAAAAAGGACCCGAGCCCCGGCCCCGGGTAAGCACAACGGGGCTCGACGATCGGATCCTGCCTGAAAGACCAGTTACATATCCGGTCCCGGTTTGCAGAAATGGGCAGACCGGCATCAAATCCGGCGGCACCCTGCGGCAATACGGCTATCCTGGCTCCGGCGCGTTCATGCTGCCCCTGTAGAATCCCGGATCATGAGCTTCGAGCCAAGCACCCCCACAGCAACCATCCGCGCCGTATTCCTTGATGTGGACGGCACCTACGCCGACTATGGGGTTGTCCCTGAGGGCCACGTGCAGGCGGTCCGCGCTGCGCGCGCGGCCGGTCACAAGGTCCTGCTGTGCACTGGACGTCCGGTGTCCATGCTGCCGGAAACTATCCTCGGAGCCGGCTTTGACGGGTTGGTGGCAAGTGCCGGCGCGTACGCGGAGGTTGACGGCGAGGTCCTGTTGGACCGCCGGTTTCCCGCCGACCTCGCGGCCAGGACGGTGGCCGCGCTCGACGCCCACGAGGCCGTTTACATTCTTGAAGCGCAGGATTCGCTCCATGTTGCCCCGGCGGCGGAGGCCCGTCTCCGCGCCATCATCGAAGAGCACTTCAGGCGCGCACCGGCGGGCCAGGCTAAGGGCTCCTCGGCAATCCTCGATTCCGTGCGCGTCACGACGGACCGTGCGGGCACCGCGTTCGCAAAAATCTCCGTCTTCGAGGCACCGGTTCCCATGAAGCGCATCGTGGAAGAAATCGGTGCGGACATCGCCGTCGTCGCCAATTCAATCGCAGATGAGGGCCGGCACGCCGGCGAGCTGTACCAGCGTGGCATCAGCAAGGCCGACGGCGTCGCTGCCGTCATTGCCCACCTCGGCATCGAACGGGCAGACACCGTCGCGGTCGGCGACGGCCAGAACGACTTGGAGATGATTGCGTTCGCGGGGGTGGGCATCGCCATTGAGGGGTCCTCGCCGGAACTCCTCGCCCTGGCAGACCGCACGGCCGCGCCGCCGCACCGTGAGGGACTGGTTGAGGCATTCCGTGAACTTGGCCTCATCTGAGGCCGCCTCTGGCGAGTGGTTCCCGGGGCGATTTGCCCGTGATCCAGATCACGGGTAGGCTGCTCCAAGCAGGCGATGCAGCCTGAAGGATTGTTACTCGGACACGAGGCAAGACCTGAGACGTACGGAAACGTGCGGCTTGGGTCTTTTTTTATGCCCGAAAGACGCAATGGACAGAAAGGCCTGCCATGGCTTCCGTGAACTACACGACATTGGCCGCAGACATCCTCGAAGGTGTCGGAGGCGAAAAGAACCTGGTGGGTGCCACCCACTGCGCGACCCGGCTGCGGCTGCGGCTGCGGGACGAATCAAAGGCGGACACCGCGGCCGTCGAGAAGCTGCCGGGCGTCATCGCAGTCATGCAGGCCGGCGGCCAGTACCAGGTGGTCATCGGCAACGACGTCCCCCAGGTCTTCGCCGGGCTCGGCAAGATCAGCCGCTTCGGCAATGAGGGCAGCTCGGACGAAGCCCCAGCGCAGGGCAACCTGTTCAACCGCTTCATCGAGATGGTCTCCGCGATCTTCTCGCCCATCCTGTGGCCGCTGGCCGGCGCCGGCCTGCTTAAAGCGTTCCTCAGCATGGCCAACACCTTTGGCTGGGTTGCGCCCACCACCAACACCTACGTGGTCCTGTCCGCGGCCGCGGACGCCCTCTTCTACTTCCTGCCCCTGTTCCTGGCCGTCACGGCAGCGCGGCGCTTCAAGGTCAACCAGTTCACGTCCATGGCCATTGCCGGCGCGCTGGTGTACCCGAGCATCGTGGCCCTCGGTACCACCGGACAGCCCGTGGACTTCGCCGGTATCCCGCTGGTGATGATGAACTACACCAGTTCGGTGATCCCCATCATCGTGGCCGTGTGGCTGCAAGGATACCTGGAGCGGTTCCTGCTCAAGTTCCTGCCCTCCGCCATTCGGAACTTCCTGACCCCGCTGCTCACCATTGCCATCATGGTTCCGCTGACCCTCCTGACGGTGGGCCCCGCCACCACGCTTCTCTCGCAGGGCGTCTCCGCCGGAATCACCGCGGTCTTCGGATTCGCACCGTGGCTGGCCGGCGCCCTCATGGGTGCGTTCTGGCAGGTCTTCGTTCTCTTCGGTCTGCACTGGGGCTTCGTGCCGATCTTTGCCAACGACCTCGCCACCATCGGTTATTCACTCCTCATGGCGCCTTTGGTTCCCGCCGTCCTTGCCCAGGCCGCCGCTATGGTCGCCGTCGCACTGCGCACCCGCAGCGCGGCCAGGCGCAGCGTGGCCGCTCCCGCTGCGATTTCCGGTTTCCTGGCCGGCGTCACCGAGCCCGGCATCTACGGTGTGAACTTGCCGCTGAAGAAGCCCTTCTACTTCGGCATCGCCGGTGGCGCCGTGGGTGGCGCCATCGCTGCCATGGGTGGCAGCGCCTCCAACGCCTTCGTCTTCCCCTCGCTCCTTGCCCTCCCGGCCTTCGCCTCGGTGGGGAACTTCGTTCTGCTGCTCGTTGGCACGGCAGTGGCAATCGTGATCGCTTTCGTCCTGACGTCCATCTTCGGCCCCCGTGAAACGGTTGACGCAGTCAAGGACGACGCCGTCCCCCGCCCCGCTGCCGCCGCTAGGACGGAAGGCTCGACCGCGGCCCAGGTTGCAAGCAGTGTCACGGTCCTCGCCCCGGTGACCGGTTCCGTGATCGCCTTGGCTGATGTGCCGGACAAGGTCTTTGCCTCCGGCGCGATGGGTTCCGGCATCGGCATCGTTCCTGAGGAAGACGCCGTCTACTCCCCCG
>JAODMV010000061.1 GCA_025464875.1 Arthrobacter sp.
GCAAGCATCTGCACCGGGGTGCTGAAGTCCAGCAGCGCGTTCACCCCGTAGCCCATGGTGTTCTTCATCGAGAACTGCCGCTCGATCGTGGCCACGGACGCGGGGTTGCCGGCCACCCGGCGGGCGAGCCGGACCAGGCCCTCGTGCAGTACGGGTTCGAGCGCCCGCAGCCGCGCGTCGGCGTCGGCGGCGCCGGTATCGATCACGGTGCCGCTGGGCAGCACCACGGTGACCGATTCCAGCGTCCGGTAGCTGTTCTCCACGGTGCCGCAGTTCATCCCGGAGGAGTTGTTGGCGATCACCCCGCCGATGGTGCACGCGGACTCACTCGCCGGGTCCGGCCCGAACTTGCGGCCGTACCGCGCCAGCCGGGCATTCAGCGCCCGCACGGTGACGCCGGGCTGCACCCGGACCCGGGCGCCGTCGTCGAGCACTTCAATGTCCCTAAAGTTGCGCCGGACGTCCACCAGCACCCCGTCGGTGACGGCCTGCCCGCTGAGGCTGGTGCCGCCGGAACGGAACGTCAGCGACACTCCCTGCGCCGCGCTCGCCTGCAGCAGCCGCCCGACCTCGGCGGGGGAGGAGGGCACCACCACGGCCTGCGGGATCAGCAGGAAGTGCGAGGCGTCGTGGGCGTTCGCGTGCAGGTCGATGGGGCGGGTCTTGACCTGCGCCGGATCGGCGACGGCGGCGCGGAGCGCGGTGAGCATGCGGGAGTTCTTCCTTCTGATCGGGTGGGGCTGGTGGGCGCGAGCCCTAGTGCTTGGCATGGTAGGGCTTGGGCTCCGGTAACCCGGCGCGCTCGCGGATGCCCCGGGAGAGCCGCTCGAGGGATTTCAGCGCGCTCGTGAGGTCGCCCACGGACACCTCGAACGGCATGTTGTGGATGGTCTCGCCCGGCACCGTGGCGGCTTCGGCGACCCGGCGCAGATCGTCGTCGTCGTCCACCTTCAGCCCCACCTCGGTGAGCGTGTTGGGCAGCCCCACCCGGGTGGTGAATTCGACGAAGTCGCGGATCTCGACGCTGGGCGCGCCTTCCAGGACCAGCTGGGTGAGCGAGCCGATGTTGACCTTCTCGCCGTGCGCCAGCCCGTGGGTCTGCGGCGCCGCGGTCAAACCGTTGTGGATGGCGTGCGCGGCGGCCAGGCCGCCGGACTCGAAGCCGAGGCCGGAGAGCAGCGTGTTGGCCTCCACCACGCGTTCGACGGCGGGCGTCACCTGGTTGTCGCGGACGGCGTCGAGGGCGGGCAGCGCGTTTTCCCACAGCACGTCCCAGGACAATTTCGCCAGGGCGGTGCCGGTCAGGGTCGGCAGCCCGCCGGCCATGGTGCTGGCAAAGGCCTGGTGTGTGGCGCGGGCTTCCAGCCAGGTGGCCAGCGCATCCCCGACGCCGGCGGCCAGGAACGCCGCCGGGGCGTTGGCCACCAGCTGCGTATCCACGAGAACCAGGTCCGGGTTCTTCGGGAAGAAACGGTATTCCTCGAACACGCCGTCCTCGGTGTAGATCACCGCGAGGGCGGAGGTAGGGGCGTCGGTGGACGCGACCGTGGGGACGGTGACCCAGCGGATGCCGGATGCGAAGCCGGCCGCCTTGACGGCGTCGATGGTGGAACCGCCGCCCAGGGCGACGATGACGTCCGCCTGCTGTTCCCGGATGAGGCCGCTGAGCCGCTCCACTTCCTTGGCGCTGGGCACGCCATTGAACAGCACGCGGTTGGTGGGAAGCCCGGCGGTCTTCATCGACACCTCGACCTCGTGGGCCACGAAGCCCCAGACGATGTCGTCGGCCACGAGTAACGGCTTGCTGCCCAGGGGTGCCAGGAACTCGCCGAGCCGGTTGATGGCACCCTTGCCCTGGACATAGCGGCCGGGGCTGATCATGGTGCGGATCGGGGCAACAGGGACAGGCTGGGTTGTTTCGGACATCGGGATCTCCCTCGATCGTGTGATGCGTGACACCTCAGGGTAGATCGCGCCGCCGTGATCCGGCTGCCCGCGTTCTCACCCCGTGAGAACCCGGTTTGGGCGGCGGCCCGATCCCGGGCAGACTTCTCTGGTACCCACACCTCAGCTGGAAGGCAGGAACCCGATGATCTTCATCGTCGTCAAATTCAACGTCAAGCCGGACTGGACCGACCGTTGGCTGGACCTGACCCGCGACTTCACCGAAGCGACCCGCCAGGAACCGGGCAACCTGTGGTTCGAGTGGTCCCGCAGCGTGGACAACCCGAACGAGTTCGTCCTGGTCGAGGCGTTCCAGGACGACGCCGCCGGCGACCACGTCAACAGCGAACACTTCAGCAAGGCCATGCAGGACATGCCGCAGGCCCTGGTGGAGACCCCGCAGATCATCAGCGAGAAGATCGGTGCTACCGGCTGGGGCCGGATGGGCGAACTCACCGTCGCCTAGGACCGGGTCTTAGGCCGGCGCCAGGTATGCCCGCATGTTGAAGGGGACAGACTTTGTTTGTCCCCTTCAACGCGACAAGATGTACCCATGGGACGCAATGACGCATTCACCGGCATGGCCTCGGTGCAGAAGGCCTTCGCGCTCCTTGACGTCGTCGCCAGCGATCCGCGCGGCCTGACCGCCAAGGAACTCGCGGCAGCGCTGGAGATTCCGCTGCCCACCGTCTACCGACTACTCAAGACCCTGGTCGAATCCGAGCACCTGATCCACCTCAAGGAGGAGAGCCGGTACGCGCTGGGATACAAGGTGCACGCCCTGGACAATTCCCTGCGCCGGCAGGTCGGAACGCCGTCCGCCGTCGCCCGGCTGATCCTCGAACTGCATTCCCGCGGCGACGCCGCCGCCTACTACGCGGTGCACCGCGGTGACCATATCGTCGTCGCGCACGTGGCGGATTCGCCGGCCCGACGCCGGATCACGCCGATGGGCTTCGGCTTCAACGACGCCGCGCACGCCACCGCGTTCGGCAAGATCCTGCTGGCCGGCATGGACCCGGAACGACGACGGGCCTACCTCGCCCGGCACGGCATGCCGTCCATGACCGACCAGACGATCACCAGCGCCGAGGAACTCGAGGACGAGCTGGAGCGCATCCGGGAGAACGGCATCGCCACCGAGCGCGAGGAATTCATCCTCGGAGCCTCCTGCCTGGGCGCCCCGGTCACGAACGCCGCGGGGCAGATCGTCGGCTCCGTCGCCGTGTCCATGGAAACCGCCGACTTCGACCGCCGCGCCGCCAAGGTGGCGCCGCTGCTGCGCGACACCGCCGACCGGGTCAGCCGTGCCCTGCGGGCGACGTCGGTGCTGCCGCACCGCCGGGCGGGGTAGCGGGGAGTTCTGTACGCGGTCCGGCTAAGGATCTCTGGGAATCACAGGACAGACTCCGTATTCGTCCATCAATACAGGAGGCCGTCAGTTCTCGGGTCCGGCAATGGGGGCTCGCATCTGGTCCCGACGTGGCTGCGCGCAGCCCCGGCGCAATGACACAACGGGGCCCCAGCCCGAAGCTGGGGTCCCGTCGTCGTCTGGCAGTCAAACAGATGGCTAAATCTCCGCACCGGCCATCTGCTCGGCGATGTACTCGGCCTGGCGGATGGCCAGCGCCACGATCGTCAGGGTCG
>JAODMV010000076.1 GCA_025464875.1 Arthrobacter sp.
GCCCTGGCCGAACAGCATCTCAGGGTGGGCCGACGGGTCTGGCTCGTGACCGGCACGCCGGTCGAGGTCGCCACTGTGATCGCCAGCCGGTTGGGTCTGACCGGAGCCCTGGGCACCGTCGGCGAGATCCTGGACGGGTCCTATACCGGCCGACTCGTGGGCGACATCCTGCACGGCCCGGCCAAGGCCGTCGCGGTTCGTGCGATTGCCGAGGCCGAGGGACTGGACCTCAACCGGTGCTGGGCCTACAGCGATTCCCACAACGACATCCCGCTGCTAAGCATGGTGGGGCATCCGGTGGCCATCAACCCCGATTCCAAGCTGCGCCGTCACGCCCGCGAACACAACTGGCCCGTCTACGATTTCCGCTCCGGCCGGCGCGCCGCCACCCTGGGGCTCAAGGCCGCCACAGTCGGAGGGGCCATCTACGGCCTCTGGCGCGGCTTCTCCCGCTTCCGCGGCCCCACGCTCTAGGCGCCCCGCGCGTTACCCGCCGCCCCGGCCCGGCGTGGCCGCGCCCCGCGGTACCGGCGTCCGGCCCGGAAACGGCAAAGAAAATGCCCGCCGCCGAGTAGGCAACGGGCATTTCACGCAGTGCGAAGTATTGCTACTTCTTATTGCGGCGCTGGTGGCGCGTCTTACGAAGCAACTTGCGGTGCTTCTTCTTGGCCATACGCTTGCGACGCTTCTTAATAACTGAACCCACGAAAGTACCTCACAAACTAGATGCAGTACCTGTCTGCTGGAAGCCTTCCACGGATGGTGCAACAGACTGCACAACCGACAGGTTCTTACAATGACGTAAAACGTTCACTAACAGGGTACCGCCTATCCGGGGCACCCCACGACAGCAGGCCCCCTCGCCTGAGCCGCAGCCGCTGATTCCGATCGCGGCCTTGCTACGGAAGACTCAGCCGGTCTCCGTACGCCCGTCGACGATGGCACGCTTGAGATATTGCTCGACGGCGCTTTCCGGCACCCGATAGGAACGGCCGAAGCGGACGGCCGGCATATCCCCGGAGTGCACAAGACGGTAAACGGTCATCTTTGACACCCGCATGACATCCGCGACTTCAGCCACGGTCAAGAAGCGTGCGTTGGAGAAGTTGCCTTCCGTAGACATTTCCCTTATTCCTTACTCACGCGACCGGCAGCGTCATCTGAATGACATGGCAAAATGCCGATGCTGAGCCATCAAAGCCGAGCCATCAAAACAACCATGTGTTAGATACTCTAGGGGCACAAGGTGCCAATGTGAAAGGCTTGCTGAGGAATCCCTCCGCACTTTACGCGCCGATCCAGAGTGTTTAGCCGGCTGCCTGGGAAACCGCCCCGGCTGGGCCACCTATCGGGTCCTGCTTCGGCGGAGTAGATTGAAGAAACACGCTGCTGCCGGACAGGGCGACCGTCCGTGTAGCCAGCAGCACAACCCGACCATCCGGCAGGGTCAACCGGTGGGCAGCCTAGGCCGGCGGCATGAAGTGAGCCGGGGTCGGGCGCGGCCGGCACAGTGCTTCGTCCGCTCGGCAACAACCGGGGCGCCATGGTCCGCTGTAGTCCGCCGTGAATCACGGGACGCGGCGCATCCCATCACGGGAACGGGCACTCTGACGGGAGTTACGATGCGCGAAATACCTCTTCCGTCCGGCGAGGCTGTCCCGGTGCTCGGGCTCGGAACGTGGGGCATGGGTGAGTACCCCGGCAACGCCGCGCGCGAGACGGCAGCGATTCAGATGGCCCTGGACCTGGGGATGTCCGTGATCGATACCGCCGAGATGTATGGCAATGGCGCCGCCGAGGAACTCGTCGGCAGGGCGCTGGCAGCACGCCGCAACGAAGCGTTCCTGGTCACCAAGGTCCTGCCGCATCACGCCACGCTGCGCGGAACCGTCGCCGCTTGCGACGGCAGCCTGCGTCGCCTCGGAACGGACAGCATCGACCTATATCTGTTGCATTGGCGGGGCGTTGTTCCCTTGACGGAAACGCTCGAAGCGTTCGAATACCTGCAGCGCGCCGGAAAGATCCGGCACTGGGGCGTTAGCAACCTCGATGTGGCGGACATGGACGACCTGATGCGCCTGCCCGGCGGACAGAAGGTCGCGGCCGACCAGGTGCTGTACAACCTGACCCGCCGGGGCATCGAGTTCGATCTGCTGCCATGGTGCGTTGGGAGGGGCATCCCGGTGATGGCGTACTCGCCCCTGGAGCAGGGCAGAATGCTGGACGATCCGGTGCTTGTCCGCATCGCAACGGAACACGGCGCTAGCCCCGCGCAGCTCGCCCTCGCCTGGGTGCTCAGGCAGCCGCTCGTCCTGGCCATTCCGAAAGCCTCAAGCCCGCACCATGTCGAGGAATGCCACCGCGCCCTCGACGTTCGGCTCACGCCCCGCGACCTGGCCGACCTGGACCGCGTCCATCCACCACCCACCCACAAACGCGTGCTCGAGGTGATCTAGGCGACCCCTTCGGAACTCCTTTCCGGGCGCACATGCCCCATCCATCCACCCCACGTCAGGAGAACTAGCCATGGAACTCATAGGCATACCCCAGCTCGAACAATTCTTCCGTCAAGCGGCCAGCCTGGACATCGACAAGGATGACCTCCGGCGCTTCGACGACTTCATCAGCGACAGAACCTACAAGCTGCTCGTGCGGGCCGAAGCCGCGGCCAAGTCAAACGGCCGCGACATCATCGAGCCGAACGACTTGCCCATCACCAAGGGCCTGCAGGAGTGCATGCACGCCTACCGCAAGATCGACCAGACAATTGAACTTGCGCCCATTCTGGAGAGGCTGACCAAGTTGCCGCCGCTGGACCTCGACTACAGCGAGGAGACCAAAGCGCGGCTCCCGCAGGTATCCGGCGGCCTCGGCGTCGCCCTGGCGCGGTGCTTCCGCCTCATCGACGACGAGATCAAAAACCCCCAGTCGAACCACTGGGATAAGGCCGAACAGGTATTTGAGCTCCTGCTGTAAACACACCGCGCGGGCCGCCAGGGGTCTGGCCGGGTGCTCCTGTCAGCGGGCCCGGCGGATGCGCGCGGAGGCAGCCAGCTGGCCGAGGACGGAAGCGGTGACGTCCCAGTCCATGCAGGCATCCGTGACGCTCTGCCCGTAGAGCAGCTCGTCCCGGCCGGCAGCGTGCTCGGCGACGTCCAGATTCTGCGCCCCGCCCACCAGGAAGCTCTCCAGCATGACGCCGGCGATGGCACCCGCCGAAGGCCCGCCGTTCTCCAGCTGCGAGCCGATCTCGAGGGCGACCTCGGCCTGGCGGTGGTGGTTCTTGCCGCTGTTGGCGTGGCTCGCGTCCACGATCAGCCTTGGGTTCAGGTTCTTGGCGGCCAGCCTGACGGTGGTGGCCTCGACGTCGGCGGCGGAGTAGTTGGGCCCCTTGCGGCCGCCCCGGAGGATGATGTGGGTGTCGGGGTTGCCGGCGGTGGCCACGAGCGCGGCGCGGCCCTCGTCGTCGATCCCGAGGAACGCCTGTGCTGCTGCGGCGGCGCTGCACGCATCGAGCGCCACCTGGAGGTCACCGTCGGTGCCGTTCTTGAAACCGATCGGCATAGACAGCCCGGAAGCCAGCTGGCGGTGGATCTGGCTCTCCGTGGTGCGGGCGCCGATGGCACCCCACGAGACGAGGTCCGCCATGTACTGGGGGCTGATCGGTTCAAGGAACTCGGTGGCCGTGGGCAGGCCGAGCGCGGTGACCTGCCGCAGGAACCGGCGCGCGGCGCCGAGGCCCGCGACCATGTCGTGGCTGCCGTCGAGCCGGGGATCGTTGATCAGGCCCTTCCAGCCCACCGTGGTGCGGGGCTTTTCGAAGTAGGCGCGCATCACGATCAGCAGGTCTTCCTTGTGCTGCTCGGCCTGGCTAACCAGCCGGCGGGCGTATTCGAGTCCGGCCTTGGGGTCGTGAATGGAGCAGGGCCCCACAATCACCAGAAGGCGGTCATCGACGCCGTCCATGACTGCCCGGACCTCGTCCCGGCCCCGTCCGACAACGTCAGCCATGCGGGCGTCCATCGGCAGTTCCGCGATCAACTCCTGCGGGGTAGGCAGCGGGGTGAACTCGCTGACCCGGAGGTTAGAGGTGGACTGCTGCTCGGTTTCGTGGGCTGCTTCGATGCTCATGTTCGGATCCTGTCCAGGGTGCGGAGCGGGCCCTGATCAGAACCCGCCGGAGAAATGGCGAAGGGCAGAGAATGATCTCTGCCCTGTTGGCTCTGAAGGAAGGTTGGATGCGTGTCAGTTAGACGCGGGCCCCTCCAGAGCCAACGAAAAATACGCATACCAACGGTTAGTCATGCCAATGACCATAGCCCGCGATGAGGCCGGGGGCAAATCGGACGGCGAATCAATCCGCCCCGCGAGACGGCAGTGGGCGGCAATGTTCCGCAAAGAACACTGCCGCCCACTGCCTCCTCGTGTCCGAGGAGGATCCTACAAGCGCGAGCCCTAGATCAGGCCCTGGGCCAGCATCGCGTCGGCCACCTTGACGAAGCCGCCGATGTTCGCGCCCAGCACGTAGTTGCCCGGGTCGCCGTACTCCTCGGCCGTTTCCGCACAGCGGTCATGGATGCCGACCATGATTTCGGTGAGCCGGCGTTCCGTGTGCTCGAAGCTCCACGAGTCGCGGCTGGCGTTCTGCTGCATTTCCAGCGCGGACGTCGCCACGCCTCCGGCGTTGGCGGCCTTGCCCGGGCCGAACAGCACGCCGGCTTCCTGGAAGACCGAGACAGCGTCGCGGGTCGACGGCATGTTCGCGCCCTCGCCCACGGCGATGAGGCCGTTGCGCACGAGCCGCGCGGCGGCGTCGCCGTCGAGTTCGTTCTGGGTGGCGCAGGGCAACGCCACTGTGGCGTTGACGTCCCAGACGGAACCCCCTTCCACGTAGGAGACGGCGGATCCGCGGCGGCCCTCGTAGTCCTTGAGGCGTCCGCGCTCGATTTCCTTGATCTGGCGGAGCAGGGAGACGTCGATCCCGCCCTCATCCACGATGTACCCGGAGGAATCGGAGCAGGCCACGACGGTGGCGCCGAGTGACTGGGCCTTGGCGATCGCGTTGATGGCCACGTTGCCGGAGCCGGAGACCACCACGCGCTGGCCGTCGAAGGACAGGCTGCGGGTCTTGAGCATTTCCTCGGTGAAGATCACCGTGCCGTAACCGGTCGCTTCGGGACGCACGAGGGAACCGCCCCAGGAGATGCCCTTACCGGTCAGGACGCCGGATTCGTAGCGGTTGGTGATGCGCTTGTACTGGCCGAAGAGGTAGCCGATCTCGCGTCCGCCGACGCCGATGTCCCCGGCCGGGACGTCCGTGTATTCGCCGATGTGGCGGTACAGCTCCGTCATGAAGGACTGGCAGAAGCGCATGACCTCGGCGTCCGAGCGGCCGCGCGGGTCGAAGTCGGAACCGCCCTTGCCGCCGCCGATCGGCATGCCGGTGAGGGCATTCTTGAAGATCTGCTCGAAGCCCAGGAACTTCACGATGCCCAGGTACACCGAGGGGTGGAAGCGCAGTCCACCCTTGTACGGGCCGAGGGCGGAGTTGAACTCCACCCGGAAGCCGCGGTTGATCTGCACCCGTCCGGCGTCGTCCGTCCACGGAACGCGGAAGATGATCTGCCGTTCCGGCTCGCACAGCCGCTCGAGGACCGCGCCTTCCAGGAACTCGGGGTGCCTGTCGTGCACCGGGCCGAGGCTTTCGAAGACCTCAGTCACAGCTTGGTGGAATTCACCTTCGCCGGGATTCCGAGCCAGCACCGTGTCCCGGATCGCTTCAAGCCGTGCGTCCATGCAACTCCCCTAAATCTCGGCGCCCGAGTGTGGGCGCAATAATAAAGCCGTCCAATACTGCCATCGCTCCCCTGGCGATTTCCACTTGAGCACCCTGGCGGCGCCCTGCATGACGCGTAAACGCCTTCTGGCAATGCCGGTCCGAGCCCGACGCCCGGCTACTTCTTCCGGCCGAATTTCGGCAGGTTCGCCAGCAGGTCGGCGGCCTTCGTGGCGGCTCGGCCGACCGTGCGCCCGATCTGCTGTGGAATCCGGTCCTCGCCGGCCGTTCCCACCGGTATGACGACGGCGGTGCTCAGCGGGCCGCCCGCCGGGCGGCTCGCCAGGGCCGCGGCGGCAGGCTGCGAAGCACCATGGCCAGCAGCCGCAGCCGCTGCGGGCTGCTGGGCAGCCGCGGCCAAGGCGTCCGGGACGGCCCGGAGCCGGGCGTCGGGCACGACGGCCGGCGACGACTCAACGGCTGCCGCCGGGCCGACGTCGAACGTCTCAAGCCAGCTGGCGATCCCGGCCAGCGGCTTGGGATTCAGCGCATAGTAGCGCTTCTGTCCCTGGGCGCGCATGCTCACCAGATCCGCTTCCCGGAGGACTTTGAGGTGTTTGGAAATGGTGGGCTGGCTCGCCTCAAGCTCCTGGACCAGTTCCCCCACCGCCTTATCCCCCTCGCGGAGGGCCACCAGAATGTCACGCCGGGTTGCCTCAGCAATGACGGCAAATACGTCGTCTGTCACCATGCCCTCCACATTAGCGACATATACGCCAAATGGCATCCACTATTTCGTACCCGCGCGGGCCCCTAATCGAACCAGGGGTCCAGCCCGTAGAGGGGAAACACTTCCTTGCGGGTGGCCATCACGGTGCGGTCCACGGCGTCGTTGGGGTCGAAACCCACTTCCCAGGAACGCCACCACAGCTCGACGTCGTCCCCCATGATTTTCGGTGCGCTCACACCGTACTTGGCCCCGTAGTTGTCCTGCACGTAGGTCCGCCAGTCTTCCGGAACCGGCGTGCGGAGCGGCACGGGCCGGCCGGCCGCGATTGCGATCAGGTGGCTCCAGGACCGCGGGACCACGCTCGTGACGTCGTAGCCGCCGCCGCCCGTGGAAATCCAGCGGTTCTCGCAGTAGCGGGCGGCAAGATTACCGACGGCGATGGCCGCCTCGCGCTGGGCGTCCACGCTGATGTTCAGGTGCGTCAGGGGATCGAGCCGGTGCGAGTCGCAGCCGTGCTGGCTGACAATGACCTCCGGCGCGAAGGCGCCGGTGAGCTGTGGCACCACCGCGTGGAAGGCCCGCAGCCAGCCGGCATCCCCGGTGCCGGCCGGCAGCGCGACGT
>JAODMV010000103.1 GCA_025464875.1 Arthrobacter sp.
CCGGCTCCAGATGGTCGGGGAGCTCGTTCAGGAAACGGAACAGCATCCGGCTGCCGGGGTCGTAGACGGCGTTGTCCAAGGAGGAATGCGGCGTGGCCGGAATCCAAGGCGGGTTGCACACGATGAGCGGTGCGCGGCCGGGCGGGAACATGTCGGTCAGGACAGCCTCCGCTCGGTCCTGGACACCGAGGTTCCGGAAGTTCTCGCCGGCGCAGGCAATGGCGCGCGGTTCATTGTCCGTCGCCACCACGCGCTGGACGCCACGGCGAGCGAGAACGGCAGCGAGCACCCCGGTGCCTGTTCCGATGTCGAACGCCAGCGTGTCCGATGGCAGCGTAGCGGCGGCCACCAGATCCACGTACTCGCCCCGGGTCGGGAAGAACGTGCCATAGTGCGGATGGATGCGGCCCTGCAGGGCATCGACGTAGACGCCGTTCTTTCGCCACTCGTGTGCACCGATTGCCCCGACAAGCTCATGCAGGGACACAACCGAAGGTTCGCCGATCTCCCCATACGCCTCCACGACAGCCTCCTGGATATCCGGCGAGCGCCGCAGGGGAACCACTGGGCCCGGATCAAGAGGAATCAGCAGCAAGCCGAGAATGCGCGCGCGATGCGAGCGGGATTGGCGATGCCGATAGAACTCATCGGCCGGGGTGTCGGCGGTCTTCTTCTTCCCGGTGCCCATCCGCCGATCCATGGCGTTGAGGATCTGCCGCGCATTGTGGAAGTCACCGTGCCAGAGCATCGCGACGCCTTGGGACGCCATCCGGTTCGCCTCATCGGCCGTGAGAGAGTCGGTGACCACTTCGACGCGCGCCGGCGCGGGCCTGCCGTTCGCCGATCGCCATCGAGCCGTCTTGCTGTCGCCGGCCTCGGCCCACGTCACGACGGCAGGCTCATCCACCCTGGCCGCCTGCGGGGGCTTCAGGGCCGGCGTCGGGATTGCCAAGGGGTCTGGCACGGCGGTTGCGATAAGAGTTCCAATCCCAGAGTCCGAGGGGCGGATCGGAGACTGAAGTTTGCGGCGGGATTCCGCGACGTCCTGGGATACGGCCCAGAGTTTCGGACAGTCGTCCGGCCGCGAACCGAGCTAGATCGATGGCCGACACTGCCGTGCGACCTACCCTCTCAGGATACAGGTGAGCGATGGGCGCAATCCGCCGTCCGGCCAAGGCAACGAAGTCCGGGCCCGCCACGCCCTGTCACTGCGCGATGCGGTTGCGCACGATCTCGCTGACCGCCTTTCCGTCGAAGCGCCCGGCGACCTTGGCGGTGACGGGCTTCATCACGGCACCGAGCTGCCGGATGGACAGCTCAACGCCGTCGGCCTTCAGGGCGGCAATCGTCTCGTCGACGATGGCTTCCACCTCGGCCGGGGTGAGCGCCTTCGGCAGGTACGCCTCGATGATCTCGGCCTCGGCGATTTCCGCCGCGGCCCGGTCGTCCTCCCCTGCCTCCGTGTAAATGCGGGCGGTGTCGTGTCGCTTGGCGGCCTCCTTCTGCAGCAGCGACGTCACCTCGGCGTCGCTCAGCTCTACCGGCGTCTTGCCGGACTTCTCACGTGTTTCGATCTCGCCCAGGACGTTGCGGACCGTGGTGAGGGCAACCTTGTTGCGGTCCTTCATGTGGCTGACGACGTCGGCGTGGAGGCGTTCTTTCAGGGTGGTCATGGTTTTCCTCATTTCATTGGGCACCATGTCGCGGTACCGGGCACGGGTGTGCTGCAGTGTCAGCCTCCCTGACCGGTCAGGGGCCTTGCGCTTCAGCGAACAGCAGTAAAAGCGACGACTTCCTGCACGAAAAGCTTATGCCCGCTGCGGGCTGCCGGTTGGCCGCCTCGGTGGCATCCGCCGTTCCGGGAGCTGCGCACTGCACCACGCCCGGCGCGATCATCAGGAAGATCAGGGAAGCCGGTGTTCAGGCAGAGGAACATTCGTGCGGATCCGGGAGCCACGGCTCCAGCCAAGATATGAACTCGATCGACTGTCCCCTAGTCGTCTTCGTCTTCGGGGATCTCCAAAAGGGACCGGAGGCGATCCACCTGCGCTTCGAAGCCGCGGAGGACAAGGCCCAGCTCAAGTTTTTCCGGCTCAGTGACCTTGAAAGTTCCGGCTTCGATGCGGTCGGCGAGTTCCGCCGTCGTCCGGGTGAGCTCCTCGATGGTCTGTCGTGCCGGCTCCACTGTTGCCTCCGCTCACGGTGCGCGTCTTCGTCTCCCGTCCCTGTGACGGAGATTCGTTCGGGCAACAGGATAGTCGCCTCGATTAGTTCGCAACAGAGCCCGGCGGCGGGCGGTTGCCTTCTGAACACACTGCGGCCATGTTGATACCGACGCCTGTCACCGGCCGCCGTCGGGCGTTCCCGGCCCGCCCGCGTACCGCTCCTCGATCAGCTGCGCCGCCGCGGTGCGGGTGGCAGGGCGCGGACGGTAGGACACAATCCCCTCCGTGCCTGGGTCAAGCACCACGATGCCCGCCGGGTCCAGTCCTTCCGGCAGCCCGGGAAGGATGTCGCCACCTCTCAACCGACGCCAGGGGGTCCGGCCGAGGTCTACCCAGTCACCTTCCAGCATCGCCAGGAACACCGTGCTCGAGCTGAACGTATCCTCGGGCCGCTCCGCAACGATCCAGCCCACCCCGAGTCTGTAGCCATAGACCCGGGCGATCCGTCCGGCGCCGGCCTTGCGCTCCGACACAACAACGGTCGATGGTCCCCAGCCGATGACGGTGGCCTTTTCGCCATAGCCCGGCGTCACCCCCGTCAACATGTCAGCCGCGTAAGCATCGCGTTCAGTCTGCCTTACCTGGCGCATCTGCTCCTCCGCTTTACGCCGGGCCTGAAGCTTCTGCATGAACCGATCATCCTTTGTCATGGATCCCCCATCCATCGTGTTGGGGATGAGTCTGACAGATGCGGCCGCCGCGGGCAGTGCCGGCCGCTTTCCGGTGACGGCGGCGACGTCACATTCCGTTCACATTGCCTGGTTGACGCGCTGCAGCGGCGGGTCTGCTGGATCGATGCGGTGGCGTCTTCGTTGGCTGGCGGGGTTTCGCCCTAGGCGGGTGTTACGAACGTGATTATTGGACGGTCGTGTTCAAAAACCCGTGATCACTGTGGAGCTAAGGAGATTCGAACTCCTGACCTCTTCGATGCGAACGAAGCGCTCTACCAACTGAGCTATAGCCCCCAAGCAACGCCGGTCCTGGAGGAACGGCGTTGCCGATGTCCCTAGGCTACAAACTATCTGCGTTCTTTGCCAACCAGCGCTCGAATGTCTCGGTGCCGTACCGCTCTTCGGGCGCCAGGTTAAGCCCCGTGCGCAGGAATTTTCCCATCGCGCCCGGCAAGGGCAGCTTCACGGGGCGGCCGCGGGAGCCGCTGGAACGTTGCCACGCCTGCGCCAACTCTTCCATCCCGGCGATCTCGGGCCCGCCGATGGTCCGGACGCTGTGCCGCGCGCCCGAAGGCGCCTCCAGCGCCGTCTCGAGCAGGGCGGCCGCCGCCTCGGCCGGTGAGATGGGTTGAAACCGGGCGTCTTTCACCACGGGGATCACGCGGAGCCGCGCGCCGGCGGCAAACAATTTCGCCAGCAAGGAGTGGAACTGTGTGGCCCGGACGGCGACTGTTTCGAGGCCGGACCTCTCGTAGACCTGTTCCTTGGCCGCCTTGGACTGGTAGTAGCCGAAGCCGCTCCGGTCGCAGTTGATGATGGAGAGCATGACCGCCTTGGATACGCCTGCGTCCTGGGCGGCGGCGAGAAGCCGCGCCCCGCCGTCGGCGAAGGCCTTCCGGGCCTTCCCTGACTGCCCCTCGGTGCAGTCGATCACGACGTCGGCGCCGGCCAGGGCCTTTGCCAGCCCCTCCCCCGTGGTGACGTCGCCACGGAAGTACTCCGCGCCCCCTTGGCCGCCGCTGGTCGACCCGGCCGTCGGCGTGTTCCGGCTCAGGACCGCAACTTCGTAGCCGCCGTCCGCTGCAAGGCGCACCACTTCGCGTCCCACTTGGCCGGTGCCGCCGGCAACGCAGATTCGAGTCATGCCCTGAGGCTACCGGTCGCCCGCTGATTCAGACAGGACTTATACCGGGTTTTGGGCAGGGGACGACGCCGGGCCCAAAAAAGCCCCGGGCGGCCGTTGCGGCTGCCCGGGGCGGAAGATGACGAGGTGCGGATCAGGCGCGGCGGCGCTGCAGGACATCGTCCAGATTGCTCAAGGCGCTCTGAGCCTTGCCGAGGGGCTTCGCATCGGCGGCGCCTGCGGTCGGCGACTCGGACGCGGGCGGCCGCGATGCTCCCTGCTTGAGCGACGGCTTGCCGACTGCCTTCGGCGCTTCGGGCAGATCAAGCGGCTGGGGCGCGGCGCGCTCCGCCTTGGGCGCCTCGACGTAGGTGGGCTTGGGAACTTCCACCGGCTCCCAGCTGGAGCCTTCCGTGGTCAGAGGCTCCGGGCCGGTTGCGGCGACAGAGGCGTCACCCGAGGCGGCGGCTTCAGCCAGGGCCGCCTGGCGGAGTTCCTGGGCGGTCAGGGGTTTCGGCGCGGGAGCGCCGGCCTGGGCGTCGAAGAGCGGGCTGTCGGCCCGTTTCCCGGAGTCGCCGGCTTCCGGCGCAGGGGCGGCTCGGAGTTCTTCCGGGAAGTTCTGCACCGGGGCTGGCTGTGCCGACAGGTTCATGGCTTCCCCGAAGGCCGCGTTCGCCTTGCGACCACGGTCACGGACGGCAAGGCGGCGGAGCAGCACCACTGCCGCAGCGGCGCCCAGCAGCGTCACTACGGGCAGCCAGATCGAACCCATTCCAAAAATTCGAAGAACAGCTGAGACGGCGCCCGTGAGCAACGACAGCAGGCCTGCCAGCGCGAGCAGCAGGCGGCCCCACCGGATCCTGAAAGCCGGACCCGACGCTTCAGTCTTTCGATCTCCGTCGCTGGCCGTCGTGCTCATGAACGGTTCGGTGCGCTGCATGCTGGTCATGGGATTCTCCTGCTGGGCAGCCATTGTCATGACTCTCCCGGCTTGGGGGTCTGCTGTTTCTAGGTCTATGACGTCCGCCAGAAGTTCCCCCGCCGGCTGCAGCTGGTGGCGCCCGTTCCGGAGAACGTAAGGGGCGACCCACACAATCCAGAGCGCAACAGCAATGACAAGGATCACAGAGCTGCTTAGAGGGAAGTCCACATCAAAACCGTATGAGCAACACAGGGGTGGTGGCCGCATTGTCCCCGGTGTGTCGCGCGGCAACTGGCAAATGACTGGATTTATGACGTAACCGCTGGTCGGAAAGGGGGCGGGCGATCATACTGCCCGCCTTTGAAGCCACCTGGCGAGAAGCCCCTCAGGCACCTCCTCCGAGGTCAACGCAAAAGTCCGGTGGTCCGCCCATTTACCGTCAATATGCAGAAACCGCGGCCGGAATCCCTCGTCGCGGAAACCGAGTTTCTCTACCACGCGCAGGCTGGGCGCGTTCTCCGGCCGGATGTTTATCTCCATCCGGTGCAGGCCCAAGGTGTGAAAGCAGTAGTCCGTCGTCAGGGCCACTGCGGTCGGGGCAATGCCCTGCCCTGCCCGCCCCTTGTCCACCCAATAGCCGAGGGTCGCCATCATCGCCGATCCCCACACGATGGACGAAACCGTCAGTTGCCCCACGATCACCGGATCCTGGTGACCGGGCGTCCATTCCGTGATGACGAAGGGCAGCGCCGTCGCCTGGGCGGCCTGGATCTTGAGGGACCGCACCATTTGCCGGTAGTCAGGCAGCCCGGCGCCGGGAATGGGGTTGGAGGCTTCCCAGGGTGCCAGCCACTCGCTGTTGCGTGAGCGAAGTTCGGTCCACTCCTTGCGGTCCCGGTAGCGGATCGGGCGCAACACGATGTCGCCGCTTTCCAGCGTCACCGGCCACTTAAAGCTGCCCCCCATGGGAGTTACTTGAGCAGGCTGGGGGCCAGGCTGGAGGCGAAGCCCGGCAGCCATTCACGCAGGCCGGGACCGAGATCATCGCTGTCACAGGCCAGCTGGACGCAGGCCTTGAGGTAGCTGAGCTTGTCGCCGGTGTCGTAGCGGCGGCCGCGGAAGACCACGCCGTACACGCCGTAGCCCTCGCCATCCCCGGCCGCGAGTTCCTGCAGTGCGTCCGTGAGCTGGATTTCCCCGCCACGGCCGGGCGCGGTACGCTCCAGGACCTCGAAAACCGCCGGGTGCAGCACATAGCGGCCGATGACGGCCAAGTTGGACGGGGCATCCTCGACGTCGGGCTTCTCCACCAACTGCTGGATGCGGACGTACTCTTCCCCGCCGATCTCCGCGACGTCGGCGCAGCCGTAAGCGCTGATCTGGGATGGGTCCACCTCGATGAGTGCAACCACCGATCCGCCGGTCTTCGCCTGGACCTCGATCATGGTGCTGAGCAATTCGTCGCGGGCATCGATGAGGTCGTCGCCCAGCAGCACGGCAAACGGTTCGTAGCCCACGTGCTGCTTCGCGCGGAGCACGGCGTGGCCCAGGCCCAGGGGATCGCCCTGCCGCACGTAATGGATGTCGCCGAGCCTGCTGGCCGCTTGGATGGACTCCAGCTTGGCGGTGTCCCCCTTGGCCTCCAAGGTCGCTTCCAGCGTGGGGACGCGGTCGAAGTGGTCCTCCAGCGCGCGCTTGTTGCGGCCGGTAATCATCAGGACGTCGTTCAGGCCGACGTTGACGGCTTCCTCGACGACGTACTGGATAGCCGGCTTATCGACCACCGGCAGCATTTCCTTGGGCATCGCCTTGGTGGCGGGAAGGAATCTGGTTCCGAGTCCCGCGGCGGGGATGACGGCCTTGCGAACCGAAGCATTGGGTGTAGTCACTCGTCTAATCTAACGGAGGTGCCAAACATTGGGTAATATTCGGGCCGCCCGGGCGTAGCTCGCCCGGGCCGATTCACGCGGAGGGCTGTCATGGCATCGAAGGAAGAGATCCGGTCCGGCCACAGGATCCGGCGTGCCGCCATGGCGCAGGCAGCTTTGGAGGCAGCCGGAGCGGGCATTGCCCGCCACGGGCTGGCGTGGGCGACAGAGCTCGCCGGCGGCTCGCCGAGCACGTTTGCCGCGTACCTCGGCGTCGGCTCCGAACCACCCAGCCTCCCCCTGCTGACGGCCCTGTACGACGCCGGGCACCGGGTGCTGCTGCCGGTGTGCGAGCCCGGCATTCAGCTGGGCTGGGTGTACTGGACCCCGCAGTCCGAGTTCGTCCGCAGCCGTTACGCGCCCATCCAGGAACCAGCCGGAGAACGGCAGGGAACCGAGGTCATGCAGCACACGAGCGGCATCTTCCTGCCGGCCACCGCCGTCGACCTCTCCGGCAACCGGATCGGCCAGGGCGGCGGCTACTACGATGTGTTCCTGGCGGCGCTGGCCGTGCTGCTGCCAGAACGCGCACAGCCGCACGACCACGGTCCGCTGCCGACCGCCGCCGTCGTCTACGACGCCGAGGTGCTTCCCGCCGGCGGCATTCCCGCCGAATCTTTCGACCGGAAGGTTTCCTGCGTCCTGACGCCGGGCGGGCTGATCCGGCTGGGCTGAGGAGCTGCGGCCGGGATGGTAGAATTAGCACTCAGGCCCTGCGACTGCTAAGAGACGGATCCGGCGACGCATCCTCACTGGACAGTACGGGACCTGCTCGTTTGCCCAAGAGGAGGATTACCAGTGCCCACGTATGCATACGCCTGCAAGGACTGCAGCCACGCCTTCGAGATCGTGCAGTCGTTCACCGACAGCTCCCTGACGTCCTGCCCCGAATGCGACGGGACCCTGCGCAAGAAGTTCAACAGCGTCGGCGTCGTGTTCAAGGGTTCCGGCTTCTACCGGACCGATTCCCGTGACGCAAAGGGCAGCACCGTCTCGCCCGCTCCTGCGGCAACGCCCGCGACAACGCCCGCGACAACGACCGCGCCCGCTCCCGCCAGCTAGACCCTTTCCGACTCCCAGCACCCGCTGGCCGAGGACCCCTGCTTTCCGCGGGGGTCCTTTTCCACATAGGGGCTCCGACCCCTGCCCCTGCGTCGCGCCGCTGCGTAGCGTGGCGGCATGGCGCCAATCTTGTGTTCCGTACCGTTTCCCGCGCACTCCACGCGTGCAGGCCTTCCTGAAGTCTGCAGCGGCGCGCTCGTGGCATTCCGCGTCGCGTTCACTCCCGGCGGCGGCCGCTCCCCGCGGGCCCGGCCGGGCTCCGTGCGCCCGCCGCGCCCCGGGACGAGAGGCAGGGTGCCGCCGCGGCGCCGGCTGTCCGGCTGGCTGAACCGCAATCGGCGGCTGGCCGTAGCCCTCCTGCTGTGCGTCGCCGCAGGCCTTGCGGTACAGCAACTCACGCCGGCCCCCACGAACACTGTGGCTGCCGTCGCCGCGGCGAAGGATCTTCCGGCCGGCCGCACCCTGGAACGGGGCGATATCGAGACGCTCAACGTCCCGCCGGGCCTGGTGCCCGGCGGCAGTTTCAGCAGCGAAGCCGAACTCGAAGGGAAACAGCTGGCCGTGGCACTTCGCAAGGGCCAGCTGCTCGCCGACTCTCAACTTCTGGGGCCGGGCCTGCTGGCGGGCAGCCCGCCAGGCTCTGCCGCCGTGCCTCTGAGGATGGCGGATCCGGCCTCCATCCAGCTCGTCTCGCCGGGGCAGCTGGTCAATGTGGTCCTGACGAGCGGAAACGGCTCTGAACCGACGGGCGAAGCCCAGGTGTTGGCCGCCGCCGTGCCGGTCCTCTGGACCTCGGCGCAAGGCGGCAAGGCTGGCCAGTGGCTGGCGACCGCCGAGACGGACGGACTCATCGTCGTGGCGGCCGCCGCCGAGCAGGCACGCCGGCTGGCCGGCTCATCAACCCAAGGAAAGCTGTTCTTCGTTCTCGTGGGAACCGCGCCTGGCTAGAGCGGGCACGGAACGACGCAGCTACCTGAGCGCATTCAAGGCAGCATGCCCCGCCCCTGCCAGCCCGCTCGGCCGCTGGCGGCAGTCCTTAGCCCCAGTGCGGAGGCTTCTGCTCCTGGAGCCACGCGTCATGATCGTAGCCGCTCGGCTGGTCGCCCCAGCGCCGCGGATCGTCCTCCGCCGCCTTGTTCGGCAGCACTGCGTTCGGCAGCACTGCGTTCGGCAGCACTGCGCCGGGCGCCGCGGCGTGGGCCGCCGTCGCGCGAGGCGCTGCCTCCGCCGGCGCGTCCTCCGCCGGCGGATTCACTGCCGGCGCATCCTCCGCCGGCGCGTCCTGTTCGCGTGCTGGGTTCTCTACCTCGCGGTGCTCACCGGCGCTGCGCCGGCCGCTGTTGTCTTCACCGCTGTTGTCCTGGATGTCGCCGTCCGCACTCATGCCGCCGGTCTCCTCACTGCCCGTAGTACTGCCCGAAGTTGCCTGCTGGTGCACGGTGTCCGGCCAGCCGTGCGATGCCTGGGCTGGGGGTGCCTGCTGCGAGAGGGCCCGGGCATCCGATACCTGCGCATCGATGACCGCCAGGTTCGCGACGTCGTCATCGAAGAACCCCGTCGAGTTCCGCATCCGGCTGGACGCGCTGGGCTTCTCCAGCCTCAGATATCCGCCGATACGGTCGGCGCACGCCGAAGGATCGGTGAACACCTCTATCGTCCAGAGTGGCATATAGCGCCAGCCAAGGCGCTCCAACAGCTGTGGCCGGAGCCTGCTGCGTTCGCGCACGCTCATCCGCCGGTACTGCTCGGTGCCGTCCGACTCGATGGCCACGGGCCGGGGAATCTCGGCATCGTCGTGGCCGAGGGTGCTGAGCGGGTCAGCGGCCGCGACCATGTTGAGGACGCCGTCATACTGGTGCCAGACCCTGGCCCCGCGGGCGCGGAGCCGGTCGCCCAGGTCAGCGACCAGGGGGTCGGCGCCGAGCGCCTGCTCACTGGCGGCGGCCCGCGATGCGGGGCTGCCCAGATCGGAGTTGCCGGCGATCTCACGGTCCAGGAGTTCGTAAAAGTCCACCGCGCCGTGGCTCAGGCGGCTGACGTCCAGGTCCTCGGGGCGGAAGCAGCTGAGCACGTGCAGGGACCGGCGGGCGCGCGTCATGGCCAGGGCGAATTTGGCGCGGCCGCCTTCCGCGGAGAGCGGGCCCAGGCTGTGCAGCGCGCGCCCGTGCGGAGTGCGTCCGTACCCCGGCGAGAAGATGACGTGATCGCGGACCAGGCCCTGGGCCCGTTCGAGGTCCACGACCCGGAAGGATTCATCGCCGGCGCTGAAGAAGCTGGCCAGCAGCGGGTAGTTGGGCAGCTGCAGCCGGATCGATTCGCCGATGCGGGCCGCGTGGCGGAGGCTGCCGGTGACGACGGCCAGGGAGGTTCTGGGCCGGAGCCTGGCGTGTTCGAAGACGAGTTCCACGGCGCGGTTCACTTCGGCGACAACCGACTCGACGCCGTCCTGGTCCGCGCTGGGCAGTCCGGTGCCGTCGGGCAGATATTCCACCGTCAGGGCGCGGTCCAGTCCGGTCGCGGACTGCCCTTCGGGAAGCCGGCGGAGCCCGCCGTCGTAGAAGCCCCTGCTGAGCTGGCGCACGAGGTCTTCATCGACCGCCCGGTAGACATTCCTCAGGTTCCAGACGGGCAGCACGGCAGAGAGGGCTTGGTATGCGCTGTCGACGCCCTGGTACGAGCTTTCGCCGGCGGCCAGTCGCTCCACGCCCACGGTGAAGGTCCGGGGGCTGGCGATCTTGTCGTCGCCGAAGGCAATGACCTGCTTGGCGCGGCCTATTGCCGGCAGGACAGCCTGCAGGGTGGTCGCCTCGGCGTCCAGGATCACGACGGCGTCGAAGCTTTGCTCGACGGGCAACAGGCCCGTCATGAGGTAGGGGCTGACCGACCACACCGGCACGAGCGTGGGCAGCAGCTCCGGGGCCTGGGCAGTCAGGGCGGCAAGGGTCACTCGGCCGTCCTTCAGCAGGCTGCGCAGCAGATCGGCCTGCCGCGGGTGCTCCGCGATGGCCGCGCGCCAGCGTTCGGAAAGTTTCCAGCGCAGGCGGGCGGCGCCGCTGGCGATGTGGGCGTTGTCCGCGAGGCGGTATTCCGCTTCGAGCAGCCGCAGGGCGTCGCCGTCGGACATGGCGAGATAATCGTCGCCGCTGATCATGGCTTCCAGGGCCGACTGCCACCAGGCCAGCTCAAGTTCGGCTGCCACCGATCCGGCCGGCACCTCCCGCTCCGCCAAGTCGTCCAGCAGCTCCCCCAGGCCGTGCTCGCGCATGTTTTCCACCAGGAGCGTCCGCTCCGGCAGGGTCTCGAGCGTGCCGGTGTCGGCGACGAGCCGTTCGAGCCGTCCCATCAGCGCTTCGTAGGGGGCGTCGTACAGCTCGCCGCCGTCGGCGGTGTGCTTGACGGCCTGGCCCAGCTGCGCCAGCTCCCTCTCCAGCTCGCGGTAGAGGGCGGTGATTTCCGCCAGGCCGGAGGGGACGGCCGGGTGGCGCTGCGTGGTGGCGTAGCCGGACCACGCCGCACGCTGGTCCTGGACGAGGACCAGCGAGCTGTGCAGATCGGCGATGTGCACCCCGGGCCGGACATATTCCTTGGCCACGCGGCGCAGGCGGGAGCGCTGCATTGACGGCATTTCGATGCCGCGCTCGCGCCGCCAGGAGGACGCCGCGGTGGCGGAGATCAGGTCGTGGACGGGCCGGTCGAAGATGTCCGAAGTGAACTTGTCCAGGCTTGCGCGCACCGCGACCAGGAGCTCGATCTGCACGCCCCACTCGGCGAACGTGGCGCCAAGACGGATTTCGGCGTGTTCGGCGACGCCGCCCATGCGCTCACGCAGCAGCGGCAGCTTCGCGGCCACGGACTGGGCCACCTGCTGCGCCTCTTGCGTTTCCTTGCGGGTCAGGAGCCGCGCCCCGTGCCAAGGGCTGGTCGTGGATGCGCGGCTGAAGCTGCCCAGCTCGGCGGCGCGGCGGAGCCTTCCGGCCAATTCCCCGCGGTCGCGGATGCTGTCCAGCACGCTGCGCTTGAGCCGGACGGTGGTGGCCGGTGCCGGCTGGATGGAGGTGAGCTCGGCCAGCGACTGCATGGCCTCGTACGGGGAGCAACCCCAGCGTTTGCGAACGTTGTGGAGCGAGGCGACGTGATCCATCAGGGCGTGGCGGTGCTCGGTCAAAGTGGTGTGCAGGTTCCCCAGCTGAGGCTGGAGCGACTTCTCGTTGCGGACAATCGCGCGGACCAGCTGGCCCTTCAGCAGCAGCGGGGTCGAGTTCCCGGAGAGCTGGAAGAGAACGGAATCGAGTCCTAGGGTGTCCAGTTGGGAGGAGATCTCGCCGAGGCTGGCGCGCCTGTCCCCCACCACCAGCACGGTCTTGCCGGCGTCGATGAGGGCGCCGATGGTGTTGATCGCCGTCTGCGTCTGGCCGGTCCCCGGCGGGCTGCTGACCACCAGCGAATCCCCCGCCCGCACGGCGTCCACGACGTATTGCTGGTCCGCGTCGGCGTCGAGCAGCAGCAGCTCCTCGGCGGGGTCCCGCTCATCGGTGCTGGGGAAGCGGCCGGTGTTGAGTTCGGGCACGTCGACGGCTTCCCCGGAGGCGGCCCGTCCCAGCGCCGTGACGAGGGCGTTAGTCGGGTTGATCCAGGGGTCGTCGAGGTTGCCGGACAGATCCGCGAACGTGGAGACGAGGAGGTTGTGCTCGACCTCGGCACCGGGGATCTGCTGAATGAGCGTGCCCAGGCGGTCCAGGACCGGCTGCGGGTCATACCGGGCCGTGCTGTACGCCATCCGCGTTACCGCGTTGACGTCGAAGGCGATCCCGTGGACGGACTTCAGGTGGCGCACCAGTGCCGGGTTTATCTGCGCCTGCTCGGTCAGCTGGAGTTCGTAGTCGTCCTCGCCGGGACGGACCGTGAGTGAAATTGCGGTGAGCAGGACCGGGGCCGAGACCCGCTGCGGCTCGCCCCCGACGGCAGACGTCCAGGCGACGGTGCCGGCCGAGAAGTAGCCGGCGTCTATGCCGCGGTCATTGGACAGTTCGAAGATCTTGGAGCGCAGATTGCGTGAGGCCCGCGCCGCGACCATAAACTGCTGGCGGTCCCGGATCAGGGTGGAGAGCCGGGTGCGCCGGCCGGCCATCAGCTGGGCAAGCCCGGACGGATGGGCGTGGGTCAGGTCGATGGAACCTTCAGGCGTCTTGGTGAAGCGCAGCATCGTATCTGCTCCGGTGACCGGCTTAAGCCCCGACAGCCATTTCCTGAGCTCCTCGGAGCCCTCGAGGTGGCCTTGACCAACTGACACTACTGCCTTCTTTTCTGTCGCGGTTTTTCTGTTCGCGCGGGACGCCCTGGACCATACCGGCATGCCTTCGAGGGTAGCCCGAATCCCCCACCGCTGAGGGGCCGCAACACTGGTATGGGACAAATTGAACCGGAAATAGCCTGAATAAAACTGCAATGGCCGGCCTCGAAGGAGGCCGGCCATTCAGAATGCTATTCCCACTCGATGGTTCCCGGCGGCTTGCTGGTCACGTCCAGCACCACGCGGTTGACGCCGTCCACCTCGTTGGTGATTCGGTTGGATATCCTGGCCAGCAGATCGTAGGGCAGCCGCGACCAGTCCGCTGTCATGGCGTCCTCGGAGGAGACCGGACGCAGCACGATCGGGTGTCCGTAGGTGCGGCCGTCGCCCTGTACGCCTACGCTGCGGACGTCCGCCAGCAGCACCACCGGCATCTGCCACACCTCGTTGTCCAGTCCGGCCGCAGTCAGCTCCGCGCGGGCGATGGCATCGGCCTTGCGCAGCAGGTCCAGGCGTTCCTTGGTGACCTCGCCGACGATGCGGATGCCGAGGCCCGGGCCGGGGAACGGCTGGCGGCCGACGATCTCCTGCGGCAGGCCGAGCTGCGCACCGACGGCGCGGACCTCGTCCTTGAAGAGGGCGCGCAGGGGCTCGACGAGCTCGAACTGCAGGTCTTCGGGCAGGCCGCCCACGTTGTGGTGGCTCTTGATGTTGGCGGCACCTTCGCCGCCGCCGGATTCGACGACGTCGGGGTACAGGGTGCCCTGGACCAGGAATTTGATCTTCTCGCCGTGCGCGGCTGCCTCGGCGATGATGGCCCGTTCGGCTTCCTCGAAGGCGCGGATGAATTCGCGGCCGATGATCTTACGTTTGGTCTCCGGGTCGCTGACGCCGGCGAGTGCGCTCTGGAAGCGCTCCTGCTCGTTGGCGACGTAGAGCTTGACGCCGGTCGCGGCCACGAAGTCTCGTTCCACCTGTTCGGCTTCGCCCTCGCGCAGCAGGCCGTGGTCCACGAAGACACACGTCAGCTGATCGCCGACGGCCCGCTGGACGAGGGCTGCCGCGACTGCGGAATCGACGCCGCCGGAGAGGCCGCAGATGACCCTGGCGTCGCCGACCTGTTCGCGGATCCGCTCGACCTGCTCCTCGAGGATGCTGCCCGCGGTCCAGTTGGGCTCCAACTTGGCGCCCTTGAACAGGAAGTTTTCCAGCACCTGCTGGCCGTAGGCCGAGTGCTTCACCTCCGGGTGCCACTGGACCCCGTAGAGTCCCTTTTCCTCGTTGGCGAAGGCAGCGACGTCTGCGCCGGCCGTCGTCGCGAGGACCTCAAAGCCCTCCGGGGCCTCGTGCACGGAGTCGCCGTGGCTCATCCAGGTGCTCTGGTGCTGGGGCATGCCGTCCAGGATGGAGCGGCCTTCGCCGATGGTCGTGGTCTCGGTGGCCCCGTACTCGCGCAGGCCCGTCTGGGCCACCTTGCCGCCGAGGGCGTTGGCCATGGCCTGGAAGCCGTAGCAGATGCCGAAGACCGGAACGCCGGCCTCGAACAAGTCAGCGCCCACACTCGGGGCGCCGTCGGCGTAGACGCTCGCGGGTCCACCGGAGAGGATGATCGCGGCCGGGTTCTTGGCCAGCAGCTGCTCGGTGCTGTAGGTATGCGGAACCACTTCCGAATACACATTCGCTTCCCGGACGCGGCGGGCGATCAGCTGCGCGTACTGGGCACCGTAGTCAACAACCAGCACGGGCTTGTGGGACGTCTGGGATGCAGTGGGGGTAGTCACCGTACTAGCCTACTTGGGACCGCCGCCCGCCCGCACCTCGAGTCGCTGGCCGAAGCCCCGAAACAGGCGCCGGGTAAGCGAACTCACACGCGGAGGTCAGTAGCGCTGCGGCGCCTGCGGGTTCGCGGCGAGTTCGGCTTCCACCTCGGCATGGAACTTCTTCTCCACGAAGAAGGACAGGAACGGCACCACGCCGCCCAGCGCCAGGAGGATCAGCTTGAGGAACGACCAGCGCATCAGGGCCCAGAGGCGGAAATTGGAGATGAGGTACACGACGTACATCCAGCCGTGCACGATCAGCACGGCGACCGAGAGGTTCACTCCGCCGATCACACCGTGCGGTTCGGCGTCAGCGAATCCCAGCCCGAACGGCTGTCCGGTGGTCGCGTTGGTCCCGCCGGCGAAGAGGTACTGGCCGAACGCGTACCGGGCAATCAGCTCGGCGCAGAGCAGCAGCAGCATGGCGCCGGTCAGGTATGCGAGGACCTTGTAGAACTTCAGGGCGGCGCGGATCTGGGCCTCGGTGCCGCCGAAGCGGCGCTTTTTGCCGGTGGCGTTTGCCGTTCCGTTGGACTGCTGCGGCTGGACGGCCGGTTTGGGCTCGATCATGGTTGCACTTTCGGTTCGGAGGGGTGCGGGTCGGCTGTCCGCGGTTCAGCGTGCGGTTCGGTGGGCGTGCCGGACGCCTGCGCGGCGTCCTCCTCGTCGAGGGCGTCCTCCAGGTCGCGGCGGTAGTCATCCTTCACCAGGCGCCACCAGATGAAGAGCGCGAACCCGGCGAAGACAACCCACTCGGCGGCGTAGAAAAGGTTCAGCCAGTTGATCTTTTCGGCTGGGGGCTGGGGGCCGATGTTGAGCGGCTTGATGTCGCCGGCCGCCCCGA